>CALKKN010000316.1 GCA_937995275.1 uncultured Lysobacterales bacterium
TGTTCATGGAAGAAGCCTAGCAGAATGGCTGCATTTCGCAGGATGACAGCGGAATGTTAACGCCGGAGACCTGGCCTGATGATCCGCACATCGGCGGTTCGAATTCGCTCATAGCCATTGAATTTGATCTTCGACAACGATTACCATCGCTGCCCTGTTACTCTTGAACCCCCGGTTCTTCTGTTTTCCACCACTCCCAAGGAGAGAAAGTCCATGAAATCCCGTATTGCCATCCTGGCCGCCGCACTGGCGCTCGGCCTGAGCCTGCCCGCATTGCTGCTGGCCGGAAGCGAAACTGCCAAGTCTGAAAAACCGTCGATATCCGCCACCCAGAAAATGCAGGTGGTGACGGTCGTGGAAGCCATCGATTACGAGGCCAAAACGGTCACCCTTAAGGGGCCGCAGGGAAATACCCAGACCATCACGGCCAAAAACACGCCCAACCTCGAAGAGGTGCAGGTCGGTGACCAGGTTAACGTCGAGTACCTGCAGAACGTGACCATCGAGGTGTTCGCCAACGACGGCGCAGAGCCCAGCGAGGGCGTGATGACGGCGAAGGCCGTGAATGCGCCCGACCAGGCTCCAGGCGGCGTGGAGATGACCACCCGCGTCGTCACCGCTACGGTGGCGGAGATCAATCTGGAGGCCAACACCTTCAAACTGAACTTGCCGGGCGGCGAGATCCGGGAGTTCACCGCGGTGAATCCCGAAAACCTGAAAAAGGCCGCAGTCGGGGACCTGGTTGTGGCCACCTATACGGAAGCGGTCGCGATCTACCTGGCCGAGGTTCCGAACGAGTAAATCACTTCTTTGCCGGCCCGCTCCGCCCGGAGCGGGTCGGAATGGGATTGACCGCACACAAACCCGTTCATGGCCTGTTGTGTCGACACGCTCAAACCGGTTTACAGGTGCAACTCGACAACGTCGCCGTCTTCGACCGGATGGTCCGGGCCGGTCTGCTGGCCGTCGAAGACGTTGCCGCCCCACATGCGGGCGAATTTCAGGTGGCGGGCGATGTCCCGGTGCACCAGCCTGGCGACATCAACAACAGTGTCTCCCCGGCGCACCGTGAACGGCTTGTCCATGTCGGCGGGCTTGCCCGGTGATTTCGTGTAGACCCGCACGATCTCGAGCGCGCCGAACAGGAACGGCCCCAGCTCCTCCAGGCCCTCGCCGGTATCGGCCGAAACGGTCAGCGCCGGGAACCGCAGCCCGAGCAGTTCCTCCAGAACCTCCACTTCGCCGGGGTCAGGATCGAGGTCGCACTTGTTGGCGATCAGCAGCGCGGGCAGTTCGAGCCGAAACGGATCATCTCCGCCGGGCGGGGTACCCGTTTCCCCCGGCAGGCCCGGCCAGCGGTCGCGCAGAAAGATTTTTTTCTCCTCCAGGCGTTGCATGATTGCTGGAATCTGGTCGACACACTCCGGGTCATTCACATCGATCACCAGCAGGACCCCGTCGGCGGGCTGCAGCGTGGCGACCAGCCACGGCTCCATGAACTCACCGGAGACCGGCGGCAGGTCCACGAGCTGGAAGTGGATGTCCTCGTGTGGAAGCATGCCCGGCACCGGCAGGTGCGTCGTGAACGGATAGGGACCGATCTCGGTTCGTGAGCCGGTCAGGCGCGCGTGCAGGCTCGACTTTCCGGCGTTCGGCGGCCCCAGCAACGCGATCTGCGCGGCGCCTTCCGGACGAACGACGTGCGACGGACCGCTCCTCCGACCGCCTTTCTTCGGGGCGCTCAATTCCTCGGTGAGTTGCTTGATGCGGCTCTTGATGTCGGCCTGCAGGTGCTCGGTGCCCTTGTGCTTCGGAATGGTCCGCATCATCTCGCGGAGGCATTCGAGCCGCTCGCGGGGTTCGCGAGCCTTGCGGAAGGCGTCTTCGGCCTTCTTGTACTCCGCTGTGACGTTGGTGGGCATACGGACCCATCTTAAGTCACCGGGCGGAAGTAATCAGCCAGAGCGCTGTCGCCCGGAATGCCGTGGAACCTCGCCCTGATCGAGATGGCGACAAACGCCCGATCCGATAAGAAATTGCGGCCTACCGGGGCGTGGCCCGCACGATGTAGCGCTTCGGGGCGTTGCCGACGAAGTAGAAGGGGTAGCAGGTGACGATCGTCAGCATCCGCTCGTCGGTGGGGTCCAGCACGGAGACATCGGACTTGGGCACGATGGTGATCGAGTCCACGCCGTAGCGGTCGACGCCCTGCGGCGTCTGGACCTCGATTTCGTCCCCGACCTGCATGTCCTTGAGGCCCCGGAAGAACCCGTCACGGTGGCCCGAAAGCCCGAGATTGCCGGAATCGTCGCGCAGCTTCGCCATGCCCTTGATCCTGCCCACGCCGCGGTTGAGGTTGTACTCGTCCGTACCGTTGTAGATGGGAACCTGGATGTTGAGCTTCTCAATGGTCAGGATGCCCAGTGCCGGCGCGCCGTCCTGCGCGAGGGCCTCCCGGTAGTCGTCGACACGCGCGCCGTTCCACAGCGACTTGTCGGGCTCGCCGTACTGGGTGAGCACGGTGTCGCCGGTCCACGGGTCCTGGATCCAGACCGGAATCTGCGGCGCCTGCCGGAATCCCCCTGGCACGGTATCGGCGCCGAGCGGAGGCACTGCCAGCAGCAGAGCGAAGGCGCACAGGCAAATACGCACCTGCAGCCAGCCCAAAGTCCGAAGCCCTTTCGATGCAGTCATGGTCGACAACCTCCCTCGCGTGCCAGTCGGATGATCATACATTTTCACCGTCATGAATTGAACCTGCTCCCCCTACAGTGGTAACGTGCTGCCTTCACAGTTATGCCGCGGACAATGAACGAATCATCGGTCACCATCGCCCACGAACACCTGCCGTTCTACATCACGGGGCCGGGTGAATCCGACATCCTGTTTACCGCGGTGGCCATTGCGCTGGTCGCCATCATCATTGGCTTCGGGGCCCTGTACTTCACCATCCAGGCCATTCCCGACCGCATGGTGGAAGGCGCCGGCAAGGCCCAGATGCAGGTGGTGGGGCTGCTGGGGCTGATCTCGCTGTTCACGATGAACAACCTGTACTGGATCGCCGCGATCCTGCTGGCCGCCATCCGTATTCCGGATCTGTTGACGCCGCTCACCGAGATCGCCCGGGCGCTGCGGGCCGGCGCACTGACGGGCGGCGTACCGCCGGGCGGCCACCCGGCCATCGAGGCTGCGGGCGCCGAGCGGGTATCGCCAGAGCCGGAGCGCGGCACACCGGGGCCGACCAACCATGCTTGAGCTGTTCTTCAGTTTCCTGATCACGGTAGTCCCCGACTACCTCTACCGGCGCAACAAGCAGGGCAAGCGCCTGGGCCACGAGATCACACTGTTCAACGTGTGGTACGAACTGCGCTGGGGCATCACCAGCTGCGCGGTGCTGGCCATCACGCTGATTTCCGTGATCTTCTACTTCCACCCCACCGCGATCAACGTCACCTCGCTGTTCCGCACGGTCACCATCCTTTCGGACCGGCCGGGCCGCGTGGCCGAGGTCTACGTTCAGAACAACCAGGACGTGCGCGCCGGCGACCCGATTTTCCGGCTGGACACCAGCCGCCAGGAGGCCGCTGCGGAGACCGCGCGCCGGCAGATCTACGAAATCGAGGCGGCGATGGTACTGGCCGAGTCGGAGCTGGCCGCGGCCGAGGGCAACATCCAGGCGGCACAGGGCCTGCTGCGCCAGGCCCGCGATGACCTGACCCGCCGCGAAGGCATGCGCCGCGCCAATCCCAACAGCGTCAGCGAGCAGGAAGTGGAGTCGCTGCGCGCACTGGTCGAAAGCCGCCAGGGCGGGGTGGATGCGGCCCGTGCCCAGCGCGACGTGGTGCAGGCGCGCAAGGACACCCTGTTGCCGGCACAACGGGCCAGCGCCCTGGCGGCCCTGCTGCAGGCGGAGAACGAAATCGACAAAGCGACCGTCTTCGCCGGCACCGACGGCAACGTACAGCAGTTCAAGTTGAAGCCGGGTGACATCGTCAACCCGATCCTGCGCCCGGCCGGCATCCTCGTGCCTTATTCATCCGGCATCGGCCGCTTCCAGGCCGCATTCGGCCAGATTTCGGCCCAGGTGATCGAGGTGGGCATGGTCACCGAGGTGACCTGTGCGTCCAAACCGCTGACCGTCATTCCGATGGTCGTCACCGAGGTCCAGGGCGCCATTGCCGGCGGCCAGTTGCGGCCGACGGATCAGTTGATCGACATCGCGGACCGTCAGCGCCCGGGCACCATCATGGCGGTGCTGGAACCCATCTTCGAAGGGCACGCGGACGCCATCCCGGCCGGCAGCATCTGCGCCGGCGTCGCCTACACCAGCCGGGCCGCGGAGCGCGAGGCCGGCGAAATCACGGGCTTCGGCGCCTTCATTACCGCCGTCGTGGACGGCATGGGCATCGCCAACGCCCTCGTCATCCGCGGACAGGCCCTGCTGCTGCCCATTCGCGCGCTGGTGTTCAGCTGAGTGCGATAACAAGGCATCTCGCCTCCCTTCTTTCGCCCATTCCCGGATTGCTTTGGGTGCCTACCCGAAGCTGCAAAGGTAAGCGACTCTGATTGAAGTCATTGGCGCAAATGATTTTCGGCGTAGTATTGTGCGCATAGTTGCGCCTCTACATATATGCGCTTCTACTTCTACCCAAGGAGAGAATCATGAGGCCCCTGCTATTTGCGCTCGTTCTGCTTCTCGTTTCCGGCCAGTTGTTTGCATCCCCCTACGACGTCGTCGTGACGGAAGAGGACGTGAAGCAGGCGCCGGTCTACTCACCCCATGTCGGGCGAGCCTATCCGGACAACGTATTTTTCGGCGACACCCATTTCCACACCAACCTCTCCTTCGACGCCGGACTGGTCGGCACCCGGCTGGACGCCCATGCCGGCTTCCGCTTTGCCCGGGGCGAAGAAGTCAACTCGAACACCGGTCAGCGGGTCCAGTTGATCCGGCCGCTCGATTTCCTGGCCATCACCGACCACGCGGAGTTGATCGGCCTGGCGCCGATGCTGCAATCGTCCGACCCGCTGCTGCTCGCCGACCCCTGGGGCAAATGGGCGCACGAGCAGTTCAATGCCGGCCAGGAAGGCCGCATGGCGCTGTTTGCCGAAATCATCCGGCTGTCCACGGTCGAAGGCACCAATCCCTTCAGCAACGACGCCGCTGCACGCAATATCTGGCAGCGCTTCGTGGAGCTTGCCGACACATACAACGAGCCGGGACGATTCACCACGCTGACCGGCTTCGAATGGAGCTCGACTCCCAAGGGCGACAACCTGCACCGCGTGGTCATGTTCGCCGACGGCGCCGACAGGACCAGCCAGATCGTGCCTTTCTCGATGTTCGACAGTGACGATCCCGAGGACCTCTGGCGATTTCTGGCCAACTATGAAGACAGCACCGGCGGCCGGGCCATTTCACCGGCCCACAACGGCAACGTCAGCAACGGCCTGATGTTCGACGGCAAGGATTTCAAGGGAAAGAAAATCGACCGGGCCTACGCCGAATTGAGAATGCGCTTCGAGCAACTCTACGAAGTCACCCAGATCAAGGGCGATGGGGAAGCCCATCCTTTCCTGTCCCCCGACGACGAATTTGCCGATTACGAAAACTGGGACGTGGGCAATCTTGCCGGAACTGCTCCGAAAGAGGACTGGATGCTGCATTACGAGTACGCCCGCTCAGCGCTGAAGCTGGGGCTGAAGATCGGCCAGGACATCGGCGTCAACCCCTACAAGTTCGGCCTGTTCGGCACGACCGATACGCATACAGCGCTGGCCACGTCGCGCGAGGAGAACTACTTCGGCAAGTACCAGCACACCGAACCGTCGCCGGAGCGCCACAATCGCGAAGTCATCCCCGCGGAGGACCCCGCGCTGCGAATCATGACCTCGCAGGAGGTCGCCTCCGGCCTGATGGCCGTATGGGCCCGCGAGAACACGCGCCGGGACCTGTTCGACGCGATGAAACGCAAAGAAGTCTATGCCACCACCGGCACCCGTATCCGCGTCAGGGTTTTCGCCGGCTGGGATTTCGTGGCCGAGGACCTGGATACGCCCGACTTCGTGGCCAAGGGCTACCGTCACGGCGTGCCGATGGGCGGTGACCTGAAGAAGGCGCCCGAAGGGAAAGCACCGGCGTTCATGATCCGCGCCGTGCGCGATCCGGATTGGGCCAACCTGGACCGCATCCAGGTGATCAAGGGCTGGGTCGACAAGAAGGGCGAAATGCACGAGCGGATTTGCGACGTGGCGCTGTCGGACGGCCGCGTAGCCGGTGCCGACGGGCGCTCCAGGGAACCGGTCGGCAACACGGTCAATGTCGAAACAGCCAGGTTTACCAACACGATCGGAGCGGCCATGCTGTCGGCTCACTGGATCGACCCTGAGTTCGATCCCGACGTATCTGCGTTTTACTACGTGCGGGTGCTGGAGATCCCGACACCGCGTTGGACGACTTACGATGCAGCATTCTATGGCATCGAGCTTCCGGATAATGTTCCTGCCACCATCCAGGACCGTGCATACACCTCGCCGATCTGGTATACATCTTGATCGATGTAGAATATTCCGGACCGCCAAACCCGGGGAGTTAAGCCTATGAACCTCGAGAAACTGACCATTTCCCTAGCGATCCTGGCCCTGTTGGCCGCCTGGTCCGACAACCTGGCGGCTCAGCGCGCCGGCCAGTCCATGTCCATCCAGACCGGCGTGGTGATTGCCGCGCAGGCCGTCAACCTGCAGTCGGCGGCCGGCCGCGGCGCCGTTGTCGGCGGTGTCGCCGGATTGGCGACGACGTCCAGAAACCGGAGCACATCCCGGCGCATTCGCAACACCGCCATCGGCGCCGGCACCGGCGCGCTGATAGCCCGCGGCGCCGAGGGTAACCTGGACGGCATGCAATACACCGTCGAACTCGCCCCGGGCAACCACATCGTGGTGGTCACCGACCAGACCCAGGTTCGCGTGGGCGACTGCGTAACGGTCGAACAGGCCGGCAGCGGCACCGCCAATGTCCGCCGCGTGAGCGACGCGCTGTGCGAGGCGGCCTTTGCCGGCGGTGTCGAG
>CALKKN010000317.1 GCA_937995275.1 uncultured Lysobacterales bacterium
CGCCGCTCTCCGCGGCAGACCGGGTGGCCGCCTCCTCGAACTGCGGATCGAGGCGGTAGGCCTCCTCGGGGCACAGCAGCGTGACGTCCATGCCGAATTTGGTGGCGATCAGCAGCGCCGAGTTTGCCACCGCGGTATTCAGCGGCCGCGGATGCCAGGTCCAGGTCAGCAGGAACTTGCGCTTGCGCACCTCCCCCAGCCGCTCCTTCAGCGTCAGCATCAGGGCCAGTTCCTGGCAGGGATGGACGATGGTCTCCATGTTGATGACCGGCACGGTCGCATGCTCCGCAACCGACCGGATCACGGCATCCTCGCGGTCCCGGCTCCAGTCCTCGAACCGGGGAAAGGCGCGCAGCGCGATCAGATCGCAATACCTCGACAGGACCCCGGCCACCTCCGCGATGTGCTCCTCGGCGGCGCCGTCCATCACGGCGCCCGGCCGGAATTCCACGCCCCACGCGTCCTTGCCGGGCTGCAGGACGACCGCGATGCCGCCGAGTTGCTGCATGCCGATCTCGAAGGATGTCCGCGTGCGCAGCGACGGGTTGAGGAACATCAGGGCGATGGATTTGCCCCGCAGGTGGCTCTGCACCGGGTGCTGCTTGAGTTCGGCGGCCAGTCGCAGCAGATGCTCCAGTTGCTCTGCGGTCCAGTCGGCGGTACTGAGAAAGTGCTGCATTTACGGTTCTCCAGAATCAAAAAACCCAGCCAGCGGCCGGGTTTCTCATCGTTCTATATTCTGTGGTTCTTACGCGGCAACCCAGCCCGGACAGGAATTCCGAATTCGGCGCGCACGGCGAAAGACCATTGCTGAACAGTTGATCGTCATGGCGTCGAATGTAAGCAATTTCTTCGGGCATTGCAACCGCCACCCGGACACTAGACTGCGGCCCGGCACAGGCTCAGACGGCCTCTAGCGGAACTTCGATCAGCGTATCGCGGCGGCGCATCATCAGCCAGCGGACCAGCGCGGGCAGAATGACGATCGCGCCGACCATGTTCGCCAGGAAGATGAACGACAGGAGGATACCCATGTCGGCCTGGAACTGGAGCGCCGAGAAAATCCAGGTGCCGACGCCCGCAGCCAGCGTAAATCCGGTGAATATCACGGCCCGGCCGGTCAGCCGCAACGTGCGGTAATACGCCTCGCGCAGCGTGAATCCCTCTTTGAGATGGATATCCAGCCGGTTGTAGATGTAAATGCCGTAGTCCACGCCGATACCCACGCCCAGTGCAACCACCGGCAGTGTGTTCACCTTCAGGCCGATGCCGTAAACCGCCATCAGGGCCTCGGCCAGGGTCGAAACGACGACCAGCGGCAACACGATGCACAGGGTGCCGAGCACGGTCCGGTAGGTCACCAGGCAGAGGATGATGATCGATCCGAACACGAGCGCCAGCATCGGTTTTTCGGCCGCCGCGATGTCTTCGTTGGTCGCGGCCATGACGCCGACGTTGCCGGTCGCCAGGCGGAACTGCAGGCTCTCGGGGGTTGCTTCTTCGGGCGCATCCACCATTTCAGCCAACACCTGGTGTTCCATGTCGAACGCGACTTCCCCGATGTTCAGTTCCTCGCGCAGTTCCTTGACGCGGTTGACGATACGAACGATGGTTTCCGCCCGGTGGTCCGTCGTGAACACCATGATCGGCATGGCGCTGCAGTCCCGGTTCAGCAGCCCGGTATCCGTTTCGATGTTGCTGAGCGCCTGGCGCAGCAGGTAGTTGTCGCGGGGCAGGATGCGCCAGTTGATGTTGCCCTCGTTCCAGCCCGAGTTCACGACCTTGGCGACAATCGGCAGCGTAATGACTTTCTGCACGCCCTCGACGTTGGCCAGGTTCCATGCGAAGCGGTCCATCGCTTCCATCACGTTGTAGTTCTCGGTGCAGGCGTCGGGCACGGTCTCGGCCACGATGGTCAGCACATCCACGCCGAGGGCGAATTTTTCGGAGATCAGCACGGCGTCGCGGTTGTAACGCGATTCCGGGCGCAACTCCGGCACGCCAGCCTCCGAGTCGCCGATCTTCATGTCCTGGGCCTTCCAGAAGCCGGCACCAAACAGCACGGCGGCCACGGCGATGGCTACGGCCGCGCGGCTGGGCTCGGTAAAGCTGGCCAGGAAATCCCACAGCCCGGACTTGGCATGGGCCTTGCGCAACAGGCGCTCGCGGTACTTATGCGGGTTCCTCAGATGCACCCACGACAGCAGCACGGGCAACAGCAACAGGTTGGTCAGGATGATCACCGCGACACCGATGCTGGCGGTAATGGCCAGTTCCTGGATGATCCGGATGTTGATGAACAGGATGGTCAGGAAGCCGATCGTATCGGACACCAGCGCGATCACGCCCGGCGCCAGCAGTTTCTTGATGGTCTCGCGGGAGCCGTGCATCGGCGACCGCCGCGGGATCTCCTCCACCGAATGCACGCCGCTCTTGGCCCAGTCGTCGGGCGTCCGCCCGCCGAACTCCTTTTCGACGGTCCAGGCGCTGATCTTCTGGACGCCGTGGCTGACGCCGATGGCGAAGATCAGGAACGGCGTCAGGATGTTCATCGGGTCGAGGCTGTAGCCGAGCAGGCTCAGGGTGCCCATCTGCCAGATGACGGCCACCATCGAGCAGGTCAGGGGCAGCACCGTCAGCCAGACCGACCGCGAATACAGGTACAGCAGCACCGCGGTAATCCCTAGCGCGATCAGGAAGAACCAGACCACAGACGTGGCCCCGTCGGATATGTCACCGACGATCTTGGCGAAACCGATGATGTGGACGGTCTGGTTCTCGTTTTCGAACTCGGTCCTGATGGCCTCCAGCTGCCCCGCCACCTCGCGATAATCCAGCCGCTCCCCGGTCTGCGGATTCTCCTCCAGCAGGTTGGCCCACACCATGGCGCCGGTAAAATCGCCCGACACCAGGCGGCCGACCTCCCCGGACTTCACGATGTTGGAGCGGACCCGCTCGAACATCTCCTCGGACGCTGCAAAATCGGACGGAATGACGTTGCCGCCGGCGAAACCGTCCTCGACGATTTCCACGAACCGGACATTCGGCGTGAAAATCGAGCGGACGCTGGCCCGGTCCACGCCGGGGATGAAAAATACCTGGTTGGTGATTTCCTCGAAGTCCTCGAAGAACTCCGGCGTGAACATATCGCCCTCGCGCGACACCAGGGCCACCAGCACCCGGTTGGCGCCGCCGAATTCCTCCTCGTACTTCAGGAAGGTCTGCATGTACTCGTGTTTGAGCGGCAGTTGCTTCTTGAAGCCGGTCTCGATCTTGAGCTGCGACATCGCGAACAACATGCCGATCGTGATGACCACGAAGATCGACACGATCGCATAGCGCGTGTTGATCAGGAAGGTCGCGATGTGATGCAGGCGACTATTGTCCGACTTACCGGCCACCACCGCCTCCGTTGCTCTCGGGGAACAGGTGTGCCCCATCCTCGCCGACCAGCAGGAACAGGCCGCCGCCCAGCGGCATGACCGCCGCGAAATCCACGCCGCTGGAGTGTTTGTGCTCGGTGAAGTGGCCGCCTGCCCAGGTCAGCACGGTGCCGCTGTTGCCGGCGAACACGACCAGTCCCTGGTGCTCCGCCGCACCGGTGAGGCTGGACTCGGTGCCGGTCGGCAGCTCGGTCCAGGTATCCCCGAAATCGCAGCTCTCCATGGCGTGGCCGCGCAAGCCGTAAAATACCGAGCACCCGGCGGCGGTCTTGAGGGCGCCCCACATCGAACCGGGGTACGGCAGATCGAGCGGCTCCCAGGTCTCGCCGTCGTCGAAGCTCCGGTACGAGTAGCCGGCCTCCCCGGCGATGATCCGCCGCCCGTCCGCGTAACGTATGAGCCCGTTGAGGTGAAAGTCGTTCTCCTCGTCGACGACGCCATCCACCCAATTCCGGCCACCGTCACTGGTCGTGAGGTACAGCCCGTACGACCCCATGGCGACGCCGTTCTGCTCGTCGGTGAAGTAGATCTCCATCACCGCCTGTTGGCGATCCGGGTCGAAAAACTGGCGGGACCAGGTTTTGCCGCGGTCGCCGCTGGTGATGATCACGGCATCGTGCCCGCCGGCCCACAGCCGCCCACCGATGCTGAACACCGTGGTCAGCGTGGAGCGGGTCGGCACCGTTTCCGCCTGCGCCCATTCGCGGCCGTCATCGGA
>CALKKN010000318.1 GCA_937995275.1 uncultured Lysobacterales bacterium
GGCGGATGCCGGATTACCTGGACTACATCTGTCCCCAGTTTTCGGAGACCGACATCAATTTCCAGCGCGTCCCCACCGTCGACACCTCCAACGCCTTCATAGCGCGCTGGATCCCGACGCCGGACGAATCCAAGGTCGTTATCCGTTTCGCCAATCCCCGGGGCATCGATTTCCCGTACCTGATCTCGATGATCAACCAGAGCTACATGTCCCGGGCCAATTCCATCGTCATACCCGGCGGCAGGCTCGACCTCGCCATGCAGTTGATCCTGACGCCGATGATCCTGCAGTTGATGGAACGCAGCCGGCGCGCCGGTGGACCGCGAAAGACCCTTTCACCGGTTTCGAAAACCGCTTGAACGCATCCAGGAGGACCCATGGACCAAACGACCCACTGCGTAAAACCGGACCGGCTCGATGACAGCGCCTAAGGACCTGATGCTCAGCGTCGTGCCGGCGGCCGTGGTGTGGGACCTCGACGGTACGCTGGTAGACTCGGCCGCCGACCTAGCGACCGCCCTGAACGCCTTGCTCAACGAGCACGGTCAGCAAGGTCACACCGTGGACAACGTACGCCCGATGATCGGGAACGGCGTAGTCAAGCTGATCGAGCGGGGATTCCGCGCGGCGGGGGCGCCGCTGGACGAGGCGGCCTGTGACGTATTGGCGCCGCGCTTCCTCGAACTGTACATGGCCTGCGCCACCGACCAGACCCGATTGGTGCCCAGCGCCCGCGAGGTCCTCTCATACCTGCACAATGCCGGCGCCCGGCAGGCGCTCTGCACTAACAAACCGTACGACGTGACGATGCAAATCCTGGACGCGCTCGACGTCGCCGGTTTCTTCACGGTCGTCGTCGGCGGCGACTCCACGACCGAGAAGAAGCCGCATCCATTGCCGCTGCAGACCTGCCTGGAAGAAATGGGCGTCGAACCGGACGACGCGGTCATGATCGGCGATTCCGGAGCCGACGTGGGCTCGGCGCAGGCAGCCGGCGTGCCCGTCATCCTGGTGCCCGACGGCTATACCGGCGTGCCCGCCGTTTCCCTGGGCGCGGACTACGTGGTCGGCAGCCTGGCCGAAGTCCCGGCTTGCCTGGGACCACGCAAGCGGGTTCAGCGTAGCGCCTGAAGGCATACCCCGGGCCGGCCGGCTTTTGGTATAGTTGCCTTTTGCCGGAATTTGCCTATGTACGCCTGCCGCATTTTTTCCCCAGCCTTGGCGACCGTTGTGTTGATCGCGGCCTCGCTGCCCTTCACCGCCAGCGCGGCGGACGAGGTCGATTTCTCCTGCATGGGCCTCGAGGTCAAGGGCAAAACCCAGGTCACCGAAACCCACAAGGAATACGACGTCGTGCTGACCAACAACTGCCCCGGCCCGGTTTACTGGGCCATGTGCATCGAGCGTCTCGACCCCTACACTTCCCGAATCCTCGAGGCCCACACACCGACCGGCTACGTCGAGGCGGAACAGAAAACCCGGGTCAACCTGCAGATGAAAAGGGGGCCCGCCGCCATGGACTTTCGCCAGCGATTCCAGGAGTTTTACGTCGCGACCGACTATGCCATCAGGCCGCCGGCCCGGGCCCGGTGCATCGCGAGCCAGTGCGAATTTGCGAGGCGCGACATTCGGCGGCAACTGAGCGCCAACCTGGAGGCCTGGGAAGCGGCCGTCAGGGCATTGAACGCGCAACTGGCCAGCGAATGCCCGGAGTCTGGCTGGGACAAGACGGCCGAGGTCGAGCAATGCGCGGCGGACGTTCGCGTCCGGGCGCAGCCCAGGCTGGATGAGCTGGCGCGAAACGACGCTGAACTACGCGAACAGCTGCCGCTTGCCGGACCGGCAGGTTGCGAGCTGTACGCCGGTGAACTGGTGCCTTACTAGTCGATGGGCCGCCGGCCGGCCAGATTCCGCAGCCGCTCCATACGCATTTGCGCAGCGTGCCGGAGGGCCTCCGGATCGGCGCCCTCCCCTGCGAAACGTCTCTGCCTGCCATAGTATTCGAGGGGGTCGGTGCCGTCCGGTTCGACGTTGATGCGGTAGTCCTCACCCCCGAACACCTCGTACAACGGGAAGACGCCGCTGCGGACCGCCAGCCTCACCAGTTCCACGGATTCGGCCGGCTCGGTCTTCCAGCCGGTCGGGCACGGCGCATGGATCAGGAAGAAGCGGAAACCATCGATCCCCAACGCCCGCCGGATTTTGTCCCGGAAATCCTCGGGATGCGCGACGGAAAGGGTGGCCGCATACGGCACGCGATGTGCCGCCATGATCCCAATGATGTCTTTCTTACGCTCGGACTTGCCGCCAGGCGTCGTCGTCGTGCGGGCGGCGGCCGGCGTCGCCGAGCTGCGCTGCCCGCCCGTGTTGCCATAAATCTCGTTGTCGTAGCAGATGTAAATCAGGTTCTCGTTGCGCTCGGCTGTGGCGGACAGGGTGGCGATACCGATGTCGTAGGTCCCGCCGTCCCCGGCCCAGCAGATCACGTGTGCGGGGTGTTCGCCGGGTTCGCAGTTCAGGTCGTTGACCGCTGCGACGCCGCTGGCGAACGCCGGCGCCGATGCAAAGGTCGAGGCGATCACCGGCACGTTGTAGCTGGTCGTCGGATAGGCCCCGGCGGTGACGATGCCGCAGCAGGCAGGGATCACCAGGGAATAGGACTCGCCCGCCAGTGCGCGCCCCAGCATCGTCAGGGCCACGCTCATCCCGCAACCGCCGCAGTTGGTGTTGCCCGGCCTCAGCAGGCACTCTTCCCCGAAGAGTTCGGCACGCGCCACGCTCATGGCTCGACTCCCTTCCAGACGGCTTCGCCCGCGGCGGTGCGGCAGCTAAGGTCGGCCATGATTTCGTCGACCAGGCCGGGTACGACATCGCCGCCGCCGACCCCCGCCAGGTAGCCCTGAACGAACGGGCCGTCCTGACCCTGCAGGTTCGCCCGCACCTCGTGGCAGAAAATACCGCCGGTTCCGGCCGCATAATTGCGGTCCACAACCCCGATTTTCGCAACGCCGGCGCACAGGGAACGGATTTCACGCCCCGGAAACGGCTGGAACATCTTGATGCGGATCATGCCGACGTTCTCGCCCCGCGCGCGCCATTCGTCGACCACGTCGCGCACGGTCGTCGCGATCGTTCCGGAGGCGATCACGATCCGGTCGGCGTCCGCCACCCGATAGCTGTCCACGGCGCCGCAGACCTCGCGTCCGAAAACCTCGCGGAATTCAGCGCGGTGCTCCTCCAGCACGGCGGGCACGCGCCGCAGGGCCTCGTCGAGTTCCATCCTCTGCGACAGGGTCTCCGGCGGGAAGGCCATGCCGCCCACGGTGACCGGGTGCTGCGGATCCAGGCGATGCGGCACGCTGCACGGCGGCAGGAACCGGTCGACCTGCTCCTGGCTGGCCAGTTCCACCTCCATCGACGTGTGCGAGACGATGAAGGCGTCCATGCAAACCATGACCGGCAGCAGGATACGCGGGTCCTCGGCCAGCCGGAACGCCAGCAGGGCCGTGTCGGCGACATCCTGGTTGGAATCGCAGTAGAACTGGACCCAGGCGAAATCCCGGAACATCAGGGTATCGCCCTGATCCGCCCAGATGTTCCAGGGCGGGCCCAGCGTCCGGTTGACCGCGGCCATGACGATGGGCAGCCGATAGAACGCCGCCACCAGGACATTCTCGGCCATGTAGGCAAGACCGTTGGCGGAGCTGGCGGTGAAGGCGCGCGCGCCGTTCAGCGCGGCGCCGATGCAGACGCCCATCGCGCTGTGCTCGCTTTCGACCGGGATTACGCGCCCTTTGGAGAACGGGAAGCGAGCCACGTACTCGACGATCTCGGTCTGCGGCGTGATGGGATAGATGCCGCAGACGGCACCCCGCGCCCCACGGTTCGCTTCGCCGGCCAGGCTCAGCGAATGGCCCGCTGCATGGTTACCGGTGACCAGTTGCATGTTCATGTTTCCGCCCTACCCGGCCTTCATGTAGATGACGGCGCGCGAACACTCGCTGGCGCAGACGCCGCAGCCCTTGCAGTAGTCGTAATCGAAGATCAGGTCGCGGCCGTCGCGGCGCAGCACCCCGTCGGGGCAATAGGTGACGCAGCGGTCGCAGTAATTGCAGACACCGCAGCTCAGGCAGCGCTTGGCTTCCTCGATGTCCGGCAGACCTTGCCGGACCTCGCCAAAGCCGCCGGCGCGCCCGGCCAGGGAGATGACGTTCTCGTGCTGCTGCGGCTCCCGGTCGAAGTGCTGCAGGCGGATGCGGTCGGCGCGAACCACGGTCTCCTCAGCTGGCCGTTCCCGGTACAGTCGCTCGCCGCTGAACCGTTCGTGCACCAGCAACGCCATGTCGCGCCCGCAGCCGATGGCAGCCGTCACCGTGCCTTCGTTGGTCAGCAGGTCGCCCGCGGCGTAAACAGGCGCTCCGCCGGCGCCTTCGATCGCCGGTTGCTCGCGTGAAAGCGTGGTTTCGGGAGGCAACAGCGACAGGTCCGCTGCCTGCCCCAGGGCGAGGATCACGCGATCGCAGTACAGGTCGAAGTCCGCGCCCGCTACGGGCACGGGCCGGCGCCGTCCGCTGGAGTCCGGTTCGCCCAGCTCCATTCGCTGGCAGGTCAGGCGCCGTCGGTCGCCCTCCCGCGATACGCGGACCGGGGCGCACAGAAAATCGATCGCGATACCCTCGTCGATGGCGTCGTCGACCTCCTCCGCGATCGCCGGCATCTCGTCCCGGGTCCGGCGGTAAACGATGCGAACGCTGGACGCCCCCAGGCGCCAGGCCGAACGCGCCGCATCAACGGCGGTATTGCCGCCGCCGACGACCACGACGTCTTCGCCTTCAACACGAACGGCATCCTGGCGCGCCAGGTCGAGGAATTCGATGCCCTGCACGACGCGGTTCATGTCCACGCCCAGGTCCAGGGACGTCAGCCGCTGCAGGCCGGTGGCTGCAAGCACCGCATCGAACTCACGGCCCAGTTGTTGCAGGCGTTCGTGATCGATCCGTGTATCGCAGACCGCCTCGACGCCCAGCCCGAGCACCCGCGCGATATCGCGTTCCAGCGCCTCGCGCGGCAGACGATAGGTGGGGATTCCCGTGCGCATCAGCCCGCCGAGTTCCGAACCCGCCTCGAACAGCGTGACGCGGTACCCCAGGCGGGCCAGATGGTAGGCGCCGGACAGACCCGCCGGCCCGGCCCCGATCACGGCCACCCGCTCGGGGCGGCGGCGGTCCGCGGTGACGGCCGCTTTGCCGTGGTCGCCCGCGTATCGCTCCAGAGCGCGGACGTTGACCGGCCCTTCCAACTCGGCGCGGTTGCATTGCTGCATGCAGAAGCCCGGGCAGACGCGGCCGCAAACCGAGGGCAGCGGGCTGGTCTGCAGCAGGATGTCCAGCGCGCCGTCGACGTCTTCGTCCGTCAGCGCCGCGAGGAACCCCTGCACGTCGTTGCCGGCCGGGCAGATGAAGTTGCAGGGCGGTGTCTGGTTCTCGCGCAGCGGCTCCTGGTTCGCCCACTGGCCGGTATGAATCGCCGGGGGAGCGCCCGTATTCCCATCGAGAAGCCCCGGCCGGCGCTGTGGCGGCCTGGCAGGAGCCGGTTTGCGGACAACCGGCTTCGGTGGACCGGCCTGGACACGGACCGCAACCCAGGCCTCACGGGCCGCTTTCTCGTTGCCGCCGTGAAAGCCGAACTCGTCGAAGGCGGCCAGCACCGACTCGAGGTTCATGTCCAGCATCCGGGCCGCCGCGCCGGCCAACGCGGTGTTGACGATGGGCACCGTCCGGGAGCCCAGCCCGTGACGGACGGCGATCGAGGTCGCGTCCACCGTCGCGATACGGAAAGCCCGGGTGCGTTCCTGCCCCGCGTAATGCTCGGGTGGCTTCTCGCAATTCAGCAGGATCCAGCCGCCCGGCTTGAGCCCGGAAAGAATGGCCGGAGAGATCAGGGTCGGGTCCAGCACGATCAGGTGGTCCGGCGCGTAAATCTGGTTCGGGTTGTGAATGGGCTCGTCGTCGCAGCGCAGGTACGCCTGCACCGGCGCACCCGACCGCTCCGCCGCGTAAACGCCGAAGGCCTGCACCGATTTGCCTTCCCGGTGCTCCGATGCGGCCAGCAGCTTGGCGAGCGTAACGCCACCCTGCCCGCCTCTGCCGTGGATTCTGATTTCAATCATTGCTGCGTGTCTCGAAAGAGCATCTGCAGCATAGCGTGCACACCTATGGAGGGCATTGATTGGCGTCAGTTCATCGGGAGGTGGCGCGGGGAGCCGGGCGCCTGGTTCAAGGCCCTGACGCAACTTGAACCAATTGCCGCGCAGAGCCTCTAAACAGGCGTTACAATAGATGCTCAGAAAATACCTGGGGGCGACCTGGATTCGACGTGGGTCATGAAACCCGAGGTGCATGCCGAGCTGCAGACAACTCGTAAAACTGATTGCAAACCTTTAGTTGCCAACGACGACAACTACGCTTTAGCAGCTTAAAAACCTGCGTAAAGCCTTCCGCCCGGCTTCGTGCCCATACGACCGGATCACGGGAGTCACCCCATATGGGATCGCGATGAAGCGCGCCTGGCGCGGATTCGTTAAAACTTACCAGGCTCGTTGCCGGCTTTCCCTGCCTGTCGGGTAGCCCGCAATTAAATAAATAGACCGGATAAGCATGTAGAGCCGAAGGCGGAGTACTTGCGGACGCGGGTTCGATTCCCGCCGCCTCCACCATTTACGCTTGTAAGCACTTGAAACCCCTCGCCTTCTTCAGGCAGGGGTTTCTTGTAGGCGCCACGCCGCCCAGAACAAAACGAAGCTCCCGGTTCAGATCGGGGTCACGGTTCAGGGGGACACCGTTCAACCCCACCCTAGTTGCTGCAGGCTGACAGTGTCATTCCATATTTTCGTCATGTGCTCAATACGGTAGCCGTCAAACACCATGTGGTAAACGTAGTCTGCAGCAATCCTTTTGTTCGTGGGCGGCACTGGCCCACCCGGCCCCGTCTGGGTTCCATGAAACACCGCAAAAGCTGCTACAGATGTGTCCGCTTCGTCGGCGGCAAAAAATTTCAACTCGTAGTGTCCATCCGGAATGGGTGTAAGAAGCCCTTTCATCCACTCGCAGTAGCCTTCGAGAGTGGAGATTTCGGACAAGGCACCTGTTTGCGAGGAAAAGGTCGCGTCGGGATTACAGAACGCTTTGCAGGCGTCCCATCCCTGGCCGGTTTCGCACGCTTCAAAAAACTGCCTTGCTGGTTCGAGAATAGCGCTCATGAGTGACTCTCCTGTTGGGTGGCAATTCAAACTTTCGCTTCAGGTCATTTCCTGCCCTGTAATTGTATTTGGGGCTGTCCTAGATAACTAGGCCAGATGCTCCTTAACTAGTTGTTTTAATTGTTTTAACTGCT
>CALKKN010000319.1 GCA_937995275.1 uncultured Lysobacterales bacterium
AGCATGTCCGATTCGTTAACTTTTTCGATGAGCTGCTGGGCGTTCTGTGACTTGCCCTGCATCTGCACATTTTTGGATCCGATGACCAGGCGGTCGAGGTAGGTATCGTCCGGCAACAACCGGGTGACATCCGCCAGGACCTCGATAGCCAACGGTGATTCCGCCCTGCGGGAAGCCAGGAACCCGGCTGCCGCACTGGCGTCCTCGATCTGCTTCCTGATCTGGGCCACCTCGCGGGCCTCGTCCTGAACCTCCGCAATCGCCGCCTCCAGTTCATGTACCTGATGTCCGCGCAGGTACAGTGACTGGGCCATGACCGTGGCCAGCAACAGGACACAAACGCCGGCCAGCGCCAGGTTCAAACGCGCCCTGCTGTTAATGGTGCGAACCCGCTGTTCCGGCGGCAACAGGTTCAGCCCCAGGGTGTGGTCGCCGTCACGGACATCGATCCCGGACAGGGCGAAACCCCGGTCGGTCAGCACACGCATTACCCGCGCGGCAGCCTGGCGGGGCACTACGTAGAGCTGCAGCCGCAGCTGGCCGGAGGCTCCGTCACGCTCGAGGATTCTCCAGTCGTAAAACACGCCGGAGGCCTTGAAGGGTGTCTGGCGATCCATCTCGAAGCTGAGGACCTGGGCCAGATTGGACTCCGCCGCCAGCGGCAGTTTCAGTTCCTTGATCAGGGCGGCTTCCCTGTCGAGCAGCATGAATCGCGGCGCCTCGAGCAATTCGTTCCGCTCGAGCAGGTCGTCGACTTCCTGGTGCTGCAGGGAAGCATCCCGCGACAGCGGTAGTCGGTCCAGCACGCTCAGTTCGCGATTCTCGTCGACGCCAATGGTCAGTTTCTCCCCTTCCAGCGACAGGGTCACGCGCCGCATGGCATGCTGCAGTTTCTGCTGCCAGGAGGAGGGCATCGCCAGTTTCAGTTCGCCCAGCCACCAGGTCACGAACTTGCCCGCCGGGCCACTCTGCAGACGGCCGCGAAACTGCTGTAGTTTTTGTTCCAACTCTTGTTGCATGGTGTCGACTAGTGATGGAACCCTTCACGCCAGCGGAGGATTCGGTAAGGCAGGCCGTCGGGTCCGCCGCCCAGTCGGATGGTGGCTTCGATTTGATCCCAGACGCCATTGGGCAGCGTCGCTTTGGCGAGGACACTATACGTTACCCCCCGCCCGCGCGCCATTGCCACCTGACCGCCCGGCAGCGTGGCGCCCAATCCATCCAATGACTCCTGAGATTGCCTCTCGGCGACGAAGTTCACCGCATCGTCCTCGGTCATGTCCGGCAATGCCAGCAAGGCCTCCACCGGTGCGTACGCCGGATTGGGCTGAGCCGCGTCCGAGAAGACCGTGAGGCCAGGCTCCATATTCTGGTAGAGATCCCAGGACATGCCGAGTACCTGCAGCAGTTCCTCGGTCATGATGAAAGGGCGGTTGCCGGGGCCGACGCCCAGGCCCGCGGATTCGTAGGTATCCAATTCAGCGCCGTCCGGGCGCTCCATTTCGTCCGGGTCTTTCCAGTCCATGATCGCCGCCGCCAGCAGGATGGCATCTTCCTCTTCCAGTCCATTGCCCACAAGAAGGGTGACCAGGGTCGGCTCGTCACTCGCATTGATATCCAGCTTGCCCCGCTCGTCCGTGACATGCACCTCCACCAGGACACCTTGGTGGTAGTACGGGTAAGGGCGCCCGTCGGGAATCAGACGAGTGGTTTCATCGGGGTCCTGGAGTGACAGGACGGCCAGGTTGAGGCCCGCTTCCGCCGCCATCCGAGCCTGCGTTCCCGAGAGAACGGTATGCGCTTCCAATTGGTCCATGCGCGCCGTCAGCGTGTAAGCGCTGGTCGAAATCGTCACCAGCAACAGAATCCACAGCACCATGACCAGCGCCACGCCACGCTGACCGACGGGCCGGCACGGTCTGTTAGCCTGGGTTCGCGCACGCTTCACTGTTTCTGGCCCCGGTTCTGGATCATTTTCTGGATCGAGGTCGAGTGAGTGGGCTGGGAGAACTGCTGGGGCGCGTTCTCGGCGAGCGCCCTCTGGTCGATCCGCACGGAAGCGGTCAGCAGCGGCCACTGGATATACACCTCCTCCGCGAACTCGATGTCGAGCGCGATGCTCTTGGGCAGAACGCCGGGCTGGTCCCAGGTCGATGTCCACCCGGTCAGTTCGCCCTGCTCGTCTATCCCCAGGAAACTGAAGCGGGCGCTCTCGATCTTGTTCACCAGCGGAATGGGAGCCCGCTCGTAAAGCAGGTCCTCCTCGAAGCCTTGCAGCAAGGCATGCGATAGCACGAGCTCCAATCCTTGCTGGCCGCTCACGATGGCCAACTCCTGTACCTGGGGGCCACCGAAACCCAGGTAACCCGGCATCGGCGCGACGAAGCGGATTCGCTGTTCTTCACCGACGAAAACCGTGCGTTCCGTACCGTCCTCGCTCTCTTCGAAGGTCAGCGGCGATATCTGATTGAGCTGCTTGCGCACGAACTGGTGCGCCATGCGGATCCGACTGCTGTCCTCCAGGATGTTCTGGCCGCGATCGGTAGCGCGCGTCGCAGCCCGCAGCCCGCCATAGGCCAGAGCCAGCAGCATGCTCATCAGGGTGAGCGCCAGCAGCAGTTCGACGAGCGTGAACCCGGCCCGATGAGATGATCGAGTGGCCTGGCGCATCATCTGACGAGCCGATCGCGGTCGGCCGACAACGCCTTGACCGTACTGAATCGGCTGGTCTGGTCCCGAGGCGGCTGACCCCAGCTCACCTGCAAGTCGACCTGCAACAATTCGATATTGGTCAGTTCGGCGAGTTCCACGCTCTGCGGATTTTCTTCGGATTCGACATATTCGAACAGCTCGATTTCCCAGCGATAATCGCCTGCTTCGCCGGCCATGCTGGTGCCCGCCTCTAGCGGAATTTCGAGTCCGACCTGATCCATCACGGATTGCGCCGTGAGCGCCGCTTCGGTGTATTGGCGGGCGCGAACCGTGTTGCGCATCGAACCGGAAAGGATTTCCAGCACGGTGGCAAAACTCAGTGCGAACACCATGAAGGCCAACAGCAGTTCGAGCAGCGTAAACCCGCCACTCCGCGCCCGCTGCGGCCCGCCTGCGCCCGCCATGGCCCGTAACCTACTCATCGGGCCGCTGCAGCGAAGCCTCGCCCGTCAGCCAGGCAACGTTGACCTGGTAAACACGCCCGTTCGCCTCCAGCCGGACGTTGCCGCCGGTGGAGCCGCCGTCCGGGTAGAATCGGATTCCGCCCACACTCTCCGAGGTGACTTCCGAGCGCGCGGTGTTCAGTTCGACATTCATCCCCTCCGGCAACTCCTCCACTTGGCGGCCGCCGGCCTGGAAGGTGCGATTCTCGGTATCGACCAGGAACACCTGCTCGGACTTGGTCAAAATGGCCTGCGTGCGCGTGTACCGCAGCGAGGCAGCCACCTTGCGCGAAGCGGTCCGCATCTCGGCACCGCTGATATTGCGGGAAATGGACGTACCCACCATGGCCAGGACCAATGATGCGATCACCAGAACGACCAGCAACTCGACGAGTGTGAAGCCCCTGGTCCGGCCTGGGCCGGAATTATTCCCAGCTGTTGACGTCGGCGTTCTTACCTTCACCGCCGGGCTGCCCGTCCGCACCTAACGAAATGATATCGAAGTCCCCGTGATCGCCCGGATAACGGTACTCGTAGTCCCTGCCCCACGGGTCCTTGAGGCTGGACGCCTTGACGTAGGGCCCGTTCCAGCCGCCGACGCTGCCCGGCTCCTCGACCAGCTGATCGAGGTTCTCGGGCGTGGTGCCGGTGTCGAGGTAGAAACTTTCCACCGCCATCGACAGGCGGTTCACCTGCGAGGCGGCGGCCTTGGCCTTCGCGCCTTCGGCCTTGCCGATGATGCCGGGCAGCACCAGGCCGCCGATCAGGGCCAGGATGACCAGCACCAGCAACAACTCCACCAGCGTAAAGCCGCGGCTGCGCGAGCGGCTCGGATCCATCTGTCTTATGGTCATGTTCCCATACATAACTCCAACTCCTTCTCATCCCTCCAACAGGCCGGTGGAGCCGTCAGCCCACCAGGTCGTTGATACTCAATATCGCCACCAGCACCGACATGACGATTGTCCCGATCAGCACGGCCAGAAACAGCGTGACTACGGGTGTGAACACCGACAGCAGGCGGTCGATGGTGTTGCGTACCTCGATGTCGTAGGTATCCGAGACCTTCAGCAGCATCGCATCGAGCTGCCCGGTTTCCTCGCCGACGCTGATCATCTGCAGGGCCAACCGCGGAAATCGCTCGGCCTTGGCGAGGTTGCGCGCCAGGCCCCCGCCGGTTTTCACTTTGCGCGCCGCGTCGTTGACGTCCTGCCGCAGAACCGTATTCGTTATGACATTGCGGGCGATGGAAAGTGCCGACAGCAGGGGAACGCCGTTGCTCAGAAGCGTCCCCAGCGTGCGCGTCAGGCGCGCGGTCTCCATCTTGGCCACGAGGTCTCCGACCCAGCGGGTCGCCAGCACGCGCTGGTCCCAGGCGAATCGCTTTTCCTGGTCGGCCAGCATCTTCCGGAAATAGTAGACCGCCACGAACGCAATCAGCGCCATCGCCCACCAGAAATTCTGCAGCAACGAACCCACGCCGAGCACGATCCTGGTGATCAGCGGCAGGTCGCCGCCCAGCTCCTCGAAAATAGGCGTGAACTGGGGAATCACATAGACCAGCAACAGGATCAGCGAACCCGCTGCCAGCACCAGCAGCAGGATGGGGTAGATCAGGGCCGACACGACACTGTCCTTGAGGTCCCGGGAACGTTCCAGGTAGTCCGTCAGCCGGGCCAGCGTCGTGTCCAGCGTGCCGCCGATTTCACC
>CALKKN010000320.1 GCA_937995275.1 uncultured Lysobacterales bacterium
GGGCATACACGCGGTTTTCCACTACGTACCGCTGCACGATTCAGTGATGGGTCGGCGTGTCTGCCGGGGCGCCGGTGATTTGAGCCGCACGACCGATCTTGCCGAAAGACTGCTCCGCCTGCCTTTCTGGCTGGGGATGGAAGCCTTGCAGGAGGAGATCGTTCGTGAGATCGCGGCGGGGTTGTCCTAGGACATACGAGGCCGGTACTGCCGCCTGCCCAGACGATATGTCAATTCAATAAAACGACGTACCTGACTGGTGTAAACTCCCGGTCAGTTCGCCAAACTGGCAGGGATGAGTCATGAAATGGACTGAAGTACTGGAGCAAAGGAAGGCCCTCCTCGTCGGTGGCGTCGCACTCATCTGTCTGGTGGCACTGCTGGTCACCGCCCGCCGATTCAATATCACTCTCGACGTCTATTGGCACATCCGGACGGGTATGGACTGGCTTTTCAACGGGCTGAGTCCCTGGCAGGACCATTACAGTTTCACGTTCTTCGGCGAGCCCATCAAGAGTCAGGCTTGGATGTTCCAGGCACTTGTGGGCTGGCTGGTTTCACAGTTTGGCGTGGAAACCGGGCTGGAGATACTCCGAATCACCTGCTTCGCGGCCGTGTTCGGCCTGGTTTTCCTGTTTCTAAAAATGTTGAAAAGCCCCGCGCTGGTCTATTTGCTCGTTCTACCGGTGCTCGTTCTTTTACTGCAGTACAGACCCGTCGCGCGGCCCGAAATTATCAGTTACAGCCTGATTGTCGTGTCCGTGATGCTGTATTACCGCGCCCGGTTGCAGATGTCGGTTTCAACGATGTGGCCTATTGTTCTTCTGGTCTGGGCTTGGAGTAATTATCATTCCGCGATATTCGCCTACGTGATCTTTTTCGGGCTCTTCGTCGATACAGCCGTTCGATACCTGCGGGAGCGGGTGGCCATCGGCTGGTGGCTTCAATGGCTGGGCTGGGGATTGTCCTTGCTCGCCGTTGGAACCCTGAAACCAGGATTCGGCATCCCCGTCCTTGGGCTATTGGTTTCGTCTCCCGATTCCTTTTCTCCCGAATGGAAGGACTTGATACTCGAATATACCTCACTCGGGACCAGGCTGGCGGGCACCAATTTCATTTTCGCTCTGGGAATCTACGCCACTGGGCTGCTGGCGGCCGTGACTATTGCATTGGCATTCGCTAGTCGTTACTTCGGCATGGCTGTTGTCTGCATCTTGCTGATTTACTTTGCGATTGATATGTCGCGTCTGGTTACACCAAACGGCGTTGCGATACTTTGCTTCTTTGCATGGATGATCAAACGAGCAAACTCGACCAAGCTTGTCCAGTACCTTCCTTCCTGGTCCATGGCGCTTATCTTGGTTGCCGCTTTGGGTGGTTTTGGACTGAGCATGTACTCTGTCGTGCTGCTGGCACGGCAATTCATGGCGGATAACCGCACCTTTACTACCGGTTTTCCGATAGACGTGACGGACTACATGATCGAAAACGGTATATCCGGCCGTATCTTCAACGAGCATGAACATGGTGGCTATCTGATTTACCGTCTCGCGCCCGACAGCAAGGTATACATCGATGGCAGGACCAATATTCTCTACCCTCCAGAGCATGCTCGACATTTTGTTGACGCAAAATTCGACCCGGGTGTTCTGGCGCGCGAAATCGAAAAGTACGACATTGACCTCGCATTGCTGAATAACTCCAAGCGCACTTTCACCGTGGCCTATGACACCAACGTCCTGAAGCTCGACTATGTGGGTTTCGAACATTCCCTTTTCCGTAAAGACGACCCCAATTTCCCGGTTCTCGGCATGTTGCTCGCGCGTCCCGCTTGCTGGAATGTCGACTACCTCCCCGACGTGTTGACGGAGCGGGACAGGGCTCTTCAAATCCTTCCGCAACGATCCTTGGCAATTGAGTATTTTAAGTTGCTTGTCCATTACGCGACGGCCGCAGATCAGGCGGCGTTTCTGGCAGAAGCCGAGGGTGTAGACCAGTGGAACGATCAAATGCTCAGATTTGCAGGCTACCGGGCACTGGAGCGGGGACTGGATGATAAGGCCTGGGAACTCTTTGCGCGGCTTAGGGGACCTGAATTTGCAGATTTTCTGGCTGTTGCTGTCTCCAGAGCCGCGCAAGGCGACTGGGGGGCGGCCGAGTCGGTGCTGGACAATCTGACCAGTAAGAAGTGGGCCAAGGTGAAGCAATTCGAGCTGGGAATCCTGTACCGGCTCCTGGATCAGATTCGCCGAAATGCCGGTCTTCAGTTGTTTGACGAGGCCTACCTCGAGGGGTTAGCCGGGCAGTTTCCGGATACACCCGATTCAGACGTCATGCCGAGCGTTGACTCCTTCTGCCTGACTAACTAACCGGCAGGTTGCGCCAGGGCCGAATATTGCCGGTGCAGTTCGCGCACCTGTGCGGCCAGCTGATCCATTGATCCCTCATTCCGGATCACGTCATCGGCCAGGGCCAGGCGTTCGCTTCGGCTGGCCTGGCTTGCCAGAATTGCCCGGGCCAGTTCCCGGCTGGCCCCGTCGCGCGCCATGACCCGCGCGATCTGGGTGTGTGCGTCGGCGTCGACCACCAGGACCCGGTCAATCCAGCCGTAGGCGGACGATTCGGTATACAGGGGAATGACGACGATGCAATAGGTCGCATCCAGCGCCGTGATGCGGCGCAGGACTTCACCACCGATCAGTGGGTGCAGTATCGATTCCAGGCGCTTCCTGGCCTCCGGGTCCGCAAATATGACCGACCGCATTCTGCGCCGGTCAAGCCCGCCCTCGCCGTCCAGACACTCCCGCCCGAATGCATCCACGATTGCCTCGAGGGCCGGCTTGCCGGCCTCGACCAATTCGCGGGAAATCCGGTCCGTGTCGACAACGGGCACGCCCAGCGCCTCGAACAGGCCGGACACGGTGGACTTGCCGGAGGCGATGCCGCCGGTCAGAACGACCGTGAAGATATCGGGCTTCTGCTGGGTCATGTTCCTCCGCCCGTCACCGCTATTGTGGCTGAGTGCCCGACGAAGGGCTCACCTCAACCGAAGGCCCCCGATCCCATGTAGAAATCGATGATGTCCTGGCCCCAGATCAGGGCGATCCATCCTGCGGCAGCGATGAAGGGGCCGAACGGCATGGGCTTGTCGCGCTTGAGCCTGCCGCTGCCGATCAGCGCCAGGCCAACGACGGCGCCGACTATCGAGGAGAACATCACGACCAGCGGCAGCATCTGCCAGCCCAGCCAGGCCCCCAGCGCGGCCAGCAGCTTGAAGTCACCGTAACCCATACCCTCCTTGCCGGTCACCAGGCGGAACAGGTGGTAGATGGACCAGAGCACCAGGTAACCTGCTATGGCACCTGTCACGCTGGAAGCCAGGTCGGCAAAAACGGACCAGAAACTCAGCACGATGCCGGCCCACAGCAGCGGCATCGTCAGGTTGTCGGGCAGCAACTGGTGGTCGACGTCGATCCCGGCCATGACGACCAGGGCGGACGTCAGGAACAGGGCGGCCGCACCCTGAAACGTGGGGCCGAAATGCCAGATCGTGACCAGAAACAGAAATGCGGTGGCGAATTCGACAATCGGATAGCGGGGCGAAATGCGGCTCCCGCAGTTCGAACACTTGCCGGCCAGTACGACGTAGCTCAATAGCGGGATATTCTCCCAGGCTCGGATGCCGTGGCCGCAATGCGGGCATCTCGAACGGCTCAGGACGATTCCGGGCGGCCGTGCGTCCGGCTCGGGGTCGAGTTCCAGCAGTTCGCGGCACTGGCAGCGCCAGTCGTATTCGAGCAGCGCCGGCAGGCGCAGGATCAGAACATTGAGGAAACTGCCGATGATCGTCCCCAGAAGGAACACCCCCGCATAGAGCAGAGGTGCCGATTCGAGCACGGCATCAATCATGTCGCCGGAAGATCAAGCGGTCAGATGACCGCAGCCATCTTGAAGATGGGCAGGTACATGGCGATGACCATCGTGCCGACGACAACGCCGACGAAGACGATGATCAACGGTTCCAGCAGGCTGCTGAGGGCGTCGACCGCGTTGTTCACTTCCTCCTCGTAGGCCTCGGCCACCTTCACCAGCATTTCGTCCAGCGAGCCCGCTTCTTCGCCGATGGCAGCCATCTGGATGACCATGTTGGGGAAGAGGCCAACCTGCTGCATGGCCAGCTGCAACTGGTGCCCGACCGCGACGTCGGTGCGGATCCGCTCGGCCGCATCGTCGTACACCCGGTTGCCGGTGGCGCCGGACACGATCCTCAGCGCGTCGACCAGCGGCACGCCGGCCGCGAAGGTGATGGCCAGCGTACGGCAGAAGCGCGCGATTGCGGCCTGTTCGAGGATCGACCCCACGATGGGCAGTCTCAGCAGGGTCCGGTCGATCAGGTGCGCGAACCGGGTGGACCGCTTCTTGATCATGATCAGCACGATGATCGCGGCCACGGTTCCCAGGATCATCCAGATGCCGTAATCCTGCATGAAGTGCGACGCGTTCACCACCATCTTGGTGAACGCGGGAAGTTCGGCGCCGAAACTGATGAAAATCGCCTCGAACTGCGGGATTACGTAGATCAGAAGGATAGCCGAAACGATTACGGCCACCGCGACGACCGCTGCGGGATAGTAGAGCGCCTTACGAATCTTGCCCTTGATGCTCTCGATGCGTTCCTTGTGGGTCGCGACGTTGTCCAGGATCGTATCGAGCACGCCGGCGCTCTCGCCGGCCTTGACGAGGTTGACGTACAGTTCGTCGAACTGGACGGGAAATTCGGCCAGCGCCTCGTGCAGCGAACTGCCCGATTCAATCTCGGCCCGGATCTTGTCGACCACGGTCTGCATGCGCGGATTGCGCAGGCCGCCCGAGATGATCTGCAGGGACATGACCAGCGGCACGCCGGACTTGAGCATCGTGGCCAGTTGCCGGCTGAATACGGCGATGTCCTTCGCGGAGATGCGGCTGCCGGCGCCGCCGAACAGCGGCTTGGGTTTCCGTTTTACGCTGATCGGGTTGATGCCCTGGCGCCGCAGTTCGGCGCGCACGAGGTTCGGGTTCGCCGCGACCTGCTGCCCTTTCAGCTTGGTGCCGCGCTTGTCCCTGCCCTGCCAGAGGAATACGGTCGGTTCTGCCGTTCTCGTCGTAGCCATAACCTAGTCCTTGGTTACCCGGTTGATTTCAATCAGGTCGGTGACGCCGTCGGCGACCTTCTGCAGCGCCGATTGCCGCAGGTCCAGGATGCCTTCCTGGCGGGCCTGCTCGGCAATGGCGAGGGCGCTGCCCTCCTGCAGAATGATGTGGGCGATCGCGTCCGTTATCGGCATCACCTCGAAAATGCCGGTGCGCCCCCGGTAACCCTCGTTGCACTCGCCGCAGCCCTTGGGCTGGTACAGCCTCAGGTCCTCCAGTTCCTCCCTCTGGAACCCTGCCTGCAGCAGCGCTTCGGGCGGCAGTTCCAGCCGCTTCTTGCAGGTGTGCAGAATGCGCACCAGTCGCTGGGCGATGACCAGGTTGATGGCCGAGGTGATGTTGTACCCCGGCACGCCCATGTTCATCAGGCGCGTCATCGATTGCGACGCGTCATTGGTGTGCAGCGTGGACAACACCAGGTGACCGGTCTGCGCCGCCTTGATCGCGATTTCGGCGGTCTCCAGGTCGCGGATCTCGCCGACCATGATGACGTCCGGATCCTGGCGCAGAAACGCTCGCAGCGCCCGTGCGAAGGTCATGCCCTGCTTGGTGTTCTGCTGAACCTGGTTGATGCCCTGGACGCGGATCTCCACCGGGTCCTCGACTGTCGATATATTCCGGCCTTCGTTGTTGAGCAGCTGCAGGGCCGTGTACAGCGAAACCGTTTTGCCGCTGCCGGTCGGGCCGGTGGCCAGTAACATGCCGTAGGGCTTCCTGACGGCAATGTTGAATTTTTCCTCCTGCACTTTGTCGAAGCCCAGCTGCTCGACGCCCAACTTGGTTGCGGCCGAGTCCAGGATACGCAGTACGATCTTTTCGCCGTACAGCGTGGGGCAGGTGCTGACGCGGAAGTCGATGCTCTTCTTGCGCGACAGGTTCAGTTTGATGCGCCCGTCCTGAGGAACGCGCTTTTCCGCGATGTCCAGGCCGGCCATGACCTTCAGCCGGGAGGCGAGCCGCCGCGCCATCTGGATCGGCGGGCCGGCGATATTCTTCAGCACGCCGTCCAGCCGGTACCGAATCCGGTAGCGGGTTTCGTAGGG
Organism: uncultured Lysobacterales bacterium; assembly: GCA_937995275.1. Taxonomy (GTDB): domain Bacteria; phylum Pseudomonadota; class Gammaproteobacteria; order Xanthomonadales; family SZUA-36; genus CALKKN01. The sequence goes on from CALKKN010000320.1 coordinate 6,237, forward strand.
TTCGAAATGAATATCCGAGGCACCCTTGCGGATCGCGTCCAGCAGCACCTTGTTGATGAAGCGCACAACCGGCGTGTCATCGACCGCCGGATCGGTGCCGAGTTCGTCCAGGCTCTGGGCCTCCGCCTCTTTCTGGAACTCGACATCTACCAGGCCCTCTTCCTCGTCGAAGTCGTCGAACACCGGGCTGGTCGCTTCCAGGGCCCGGTCGATGGCCGGCCCGACCTGATCGGCGGACACCAGGATCGGTTCCACGTGGAAGCCGGAACTGAAGGCGATTTCGTCGATCACCTCGTGGTCGGTCGGGTCCTTCATGCCGATGAAAAGCTGGTTGCCGCGCAGGTGCAGCGGCAGCACCTGGTGCTTTTCGATCAGGGTCTCGCTGACCAGGCTGAGCGGCGCCTGGCTCAGGTCGAAGGCGCGAATGTCGATCAGCGGAATGCCGTATTCGTCGGCCGCGGCAGCGGCGAGTAGATCCGAGCCCGCCGCGTTGGTCTTGATCAGCCAGGCGAGCAGGGTCTTGTTTTTACGGGTGGATTCGGCGTATGCGGCTTCCGCGGCACGCTCCTCGATGATGCCATCGGCGATCAGGCGGCGCGCCAGTCCGTGCAGATTGCTGGTGACCTTCAACTCAGTGTTCATCAGCGGGTCGCTCCGTTTCCCACGGCGATTATACCTGTTTATGACTTAGGGTATGCAAGCCCCTGTAGCCTATGGATAAATTCCTTTTCCTGACAAGCTGGAAATCCCAGCTGGCGCGTGGGCCTGCTCGCGGGTCGCTACGGACGTATATGCGCTTCCCTCACCGCCGTGAGTACAACTCTGCCAGAGAAATGGCCCGCTGCAAAGTCCGGACACCCAGACACACCGTCAGTTTCCGGCGCAACATAGAAAAAAGGCCCCCACACATGACGGGGGGCCTTTCTACTTCGGTAACGAATTTCGTTACGACAATCGCCGGATCAGTTACGGCAGGTGGACGGCACGTGCTGGGGTGCCCCGGCAGTTCGGACGCAGTCCCAAGTATAACGCCCAGTGTTTGTCGCGTAGGTCGAGTCAAGCCGCATGACCACGGGTGTTTCCGCTCCGGTATTTTGCGTCGTAATGAGGATATTAATCGTCTGGCAGTCACCTCCGCCAATAAGAACATTTTCAACGTAGACGGTATTGACGAACTGGTAACCCATGTTGGCGTTGGTGGGGTCGATCTCCGGATCCGACTGGCAGGTCTCGGCCGCGGCCAGCTTGGCGGAGGCGGCGACACTCAGGCCTTCAGCGACCTTCGAGCGGATCGTGTAGTCCTGGTAGGCCGGAATGGCCAGTGCCAGCAGAATGGCGATGATCGCGACGACGATCATCAGTTCGATCAGGGTAAAACCCTTTGAAACGCGTTTCATGTTGTTCACAACAACTTCCTCCTTAAGGTGAATTTGGCGGCTCATGACACCGCCACTTGGCTTCCCTGCGAACCGGGACTCCGAACTAACCATGCAATCGTTGTGCCAAGATAACAAATGTTTCTCAATCAATGCAATGGAAAAATCTTCCGCTGCAAAACCAGACACTTCAGCGCAAATATTGTCACATTGTTACAAATTGTGTCAGGTGTTCGCCGGCATTGTAGGAGCGACGCGCGACGGCATTCAACGCGCGCTTCTTTCGGCTACGCCGAAAACCGCACCCGCTTCATTGCCTGCGCTTCAGCCGCGACTGGTTTGACAGCCGCGTGGGGCTATCGGGGCTAAAGCCCCTCCTGCATTAATCAATTCCGAATTTCTTCAGCTTGTACCGGAACGAGCGAAAGCTGATTCCGAGCAACTCGGCCGCCCGCGTCTTGTTGTAGCGGGCCTTCACCAGCGCATCCTCGAGCATCTTCTTCTCGATGCCTTCCATGTAGGCGTCGAGGGATTCGTCCTCGTCCTTGGCCGCGGCGACCGCGGCCGCCTCCGCCTGTCGCGCCGAGTCGTGCACCTCGACGCGTTCGAGCAGCAGGTCGGCCGGCTGGATGACGTTGCCTTCGCACATCGTCACGGCCCGCTGCAGGATGTTCATGAGTTCACGCACATTGCCCGTGTAGGGGTGGTTCTGCAGGGCCTTCAGCGCCTCGGGCGAGAGCGACGGTACCTCGCCGTCACCCCACTGTTCCCCGATTTCGGCCAGGAAGCGTTCGGCCAGCAGCGGAATGTCTTCCACGCGTTCACTCAGCCCGGGCATGTGCAGATCGATCACGTTCAGGCGGAAATAGAGGTCGCTGCGGAACTTGCCGCTTTCCACCAGGGGCTTCAGCGGGTGGTGCGTCGCGCTCAGGATGCGCACGTCGACCGGCACTTCCTCGCGGGCGCCGATCGGCATGACCGCCTTTTCCTGGATCACGCGCAGCAGCTTGACCTGCATGTGCAGCGGCAGGTCGGCGATTTCGTCCAGCAGCAGCGTGCCGCCGTCCGCCGCCTGGAGCAGCCCTTCCTTGTCCGCGTTGGCGCCGGTGAAGCTACCTTTCCGGTGGCCGAAGAACTCGCTTTCCATCAGTTCGGTCGGGATGGCGCCGCAGTTCACCGGGACGAAGGGCCCGTCGCCGCGCGGCCCCAGTTCGTGGATCAGGCGCGCCGCCAGTTCCTTGCCGGAGCCGGAATCGCCGCTGACCAGCACGGGCGCCTGGCTGCGGGCCAGCTTGGCGATCATCTCCTTGCACTGCTCGATAGCCGGCGAAGATCCGGTCAGGCGGTCAAGGGGGGAGGCGGGTTGTGCTGCGTGGCGAGCGTCGGCGGTCGCGGCCCCGGGCGCTTCGTCGCGCCGCAACTTCAGCGCCGTGTTTACCAGTTGGCGCAAGATGGTGAGATCCACCGGCTTGGAGACGAAGTCGAAGGCGCCGATTTTCAGGGCATACACGGCGTCCTCGACCTTGCCGTGCGCGGTGATGACCGCCGTCGGCAGGTTGGGATAATGCTCGGCGATTTCCTCGACCAGCTTCAGCCCGTTGCCGTCGGGCAGCCGCATGTCGGTGAGGCAGAAACCGAATTCGCCGCCCTGCAGTTCGCGCCGCGCACCGGCGAGGTCCTCCGCGGTCGTCACCTCGAGCCCCATGCGGCTCAGCGTCATGTCGAGCAGTTCGAGGATGTCGGGCTCGTCGTCGATCACCAACACCCGCTTCGAAATCTGGTTCATCTCCTTACCCTGAAATCAGCCCAGGCCGGCTGCCTGCGGATCCCGGTCCGTGGCCGACGCGACCCGGGCCAGCGCCAGCCGGATGTGAAAGAAGGCGCCCTCGCCGGGTTCGGAGTCTACCGTAAGTTCGGCCTGGTTTGCCTCACAGAGTTGCCGCGCGATGTACAGACCGAGGCCGGAACCTTCCTTGCGCGTCGTGTAGAAGGGTTCGAAGATTCTGCCCAGCTGCCTCTCGCTGATGCCCGGCCCGTTATCGGCCACGGTGATGATGCAGAAGCCCGCCTCCTCGTCGCGGGTCAGGGCCAAGCGTACTTTCGGGGTGGAGCGGTCCCTGCCGGCGTGATCGACGGCGTTGTCCAGCAGCTTCCACAGGCACTGGCTAAGCTGGCTCTTGTCGCACAGGACGCAGGTTTCCTCCGTTGGGATCGCGGATTCCAGGTCAAGCGAATGGCTGTTTCGGGAAGTCTGGAACTCGTTGGCGAACTCCGGCAGGAACGTATGCAGGGGCACCAGTTCGGGCCGCGACTGCTCGCGACGCGAAAGTTGCAGGATGTTTTCGACAATGCCGTTCATCCGCTTGACATGTCGCCGGATGATGTTGGTCAGGCGCATGTCCGCTGAGCTGATGTCGGGTGACTCTTCCAGCAGCTGGGAGGCATGACTGAGTGCGGCCAGGGGATTTCGAATCTCGTGGGCGATGCTGCCCGACAGCTTGGCCAGTGAATTGACCGTAAATTCGACGGCGCGGCGCGCGACGACGTTGTTGTCGTCCAGGAAGATCAGGGCACCCAGCCCCCGCTCGCCGGGCAGGTTGACGAAACTGGGCAGGACCTGGGCCTGGCTGGGCTCCAGCACGACCGGACGCGGCTCGATGTCGGGCCGCTCGCGCCAGTCGGCGAGGGCCTGTTCAAGCCGCGGAGACAATGACCACAGGGCGCCGTGGCGAACCGAAGGGCTGCCCATCAGGAACCAGGCCGATTCGTTCATGATCTGGATCAGGTTGGTTTCGTTCACGGCCAGCACGCCGACGCGCATGCGTCGGATAACCAATTCGTTGACCTGCTCCAGTTCGCTGAGGGCGGCCCCCCGCCGTTCGGCGATCAGGCGGAAATCCCGGGCCCAGTAGGCCAGCCTGTTGGCCACGAGGGCGGATACCATGGCGGTTACGCCGAACAGCCCGGCCGCGATCAGGGAATCGGCCGCTCCGTTGCCGGCTGCATAGCGCCACAGCGTCGTGCCGATCATGCTCAGGCTGGCGATGGAGGCGATCAGCAACGCTATCCGCAGGGGCAGCAGGACCGCGGCCATCGCGCTGGTGAAAACCAGCAGGATGCCGATGCCCCCACCCACGCCGCCGTACGCGACCACCAGTAACGACAGGAACACGACGTCCGTGAGCAGCGAGTAGGTGGCCAGGCGATGGCAGTTGGCGTCCGGCCGGCGGGCACTGAAGAGGTGAAAGGCGGCGAACAGCAGGTAGCCCAGCAGGATGATACTGGCGGCGATCCGGGGCACGCCGTAGGCGTTGGCGGCCGCCGTGACCCCGCCAAAATGGGCGAGGCCGAGGAGAACCGTGACGACCATGCGGTAGGCGTTCAGGTAACTGACGACCTTGCGCGTCAGCGCCTCCGGCAGGGGCCAGGAGGTGTACTCGACCGTTCTTGCCATGTTCCGTCGCTCCGGGAATAACTCCATTTCCACGCTGAGCTGCTTTGATCCTTGCCCGTATTCCGGCGGGTGCGAGCAGTATACCACCGGCCGAAATTGACTTTGATTTTGGCCCGGATTCG
>CALKKN010000321.1 GCA_937995275.1 uncultured Lysobacterales bacterium
CCGACGAACGAAGACCCGGAATTGCACAGGTTGTTCCGGCGGGAACTGCTCAGCCGTCTCGACGATCTCGATGATTGCATCAGCCGCAGGGACCTGGCGGCGGCCGGCGCCATACTCCATCAGCTGATTGCGTCTTCCAGACTCTGCGGGGAACGCGGCCTGGCGTCGAAAATGCGCGCCCTGCTCGCCGCCTGCCGGCACCACGGAGCGGCCGCAGGGATAGCCGGGAGCTACTACTCAATGTGGGTCGGGGCGCGCTATTACCTGGACTCCGTGGAACCGGGCACTCCGGCATAATTGAAGGAGTCTCGCTTCTCTCCTTTCGCCTTCGGCTCCGAAGTCACGCTGCCAGGATCAGGTCCTTCATTTCGCGGACGGCGCGTTCCAGCCCGACGAAGATCGCGCGCGATATGATCGAATGCCCGATGTTCAACTCGGTCATGTGGGGCAGCCTTACGACCGCCTGCACGTTTTCCAGATGCAGACCGTGCCCGGCATTGATCTGCAGGCCGATTTCGTTGCCGAGCACGCAGGCGTCGTAAAGTCGGGCCAGTTCCCGCTGCTGCGCTTCGCCCTCGGCATCGGCATAGGTCCCGGTGTGCAGTTCGATGACCGGCGCGCCGACTTCCGCGGCGGCGCGCAGCTGCAACGGATCCGGGTCGATAAACAGCGACACGCGGATGCCGGCAGCCCCCAGACGCTGCACGGCCGCGGCAACAGCATCCTGACTGGCGGTCACGTCCAGGCCGCCCTCCGTGGTCAGTTCTTCGCGCTTTTCCGGCACCAGGCAAACATCCGCGGGCTTATACCGCAAGGCAATATCCAGCATCTCGCGGGTGACCGCCATTTCGAGGTTGATACGGGTCTGCGTGTTGGCGCACAGGGCCGACACGTCCGCATCCTGGATGTGACGGCGGTCCTCCCGCAAGTGAACCGTGATCGAATCCGCGCCGGCCCGCTCCGCCAGTTGCGCGGCCTCGATCACCGAAGGGTACGATGTACCCCGGGCCTGCCGCACCGTGGCCACGTGGTCGATATTTACTCCCAGAAGTACTGCCATTGCATGGTCCTCGCGACGGACTACTGCGAAAAAAACTGTTGCGACCGGATCGGCCTGTCACCCAGATAATAACGAATCAGGCGGCGCATCAGGGCTTTCAATTCCCTGAGATGCCGTTCCCGTATCTGGCCCGATTTTAACGCCAGCAGCGCCTCGCCGGAAACCAACTGCTGGTCCTCGCCAACGGTGGACTCGCTCGCCACCGGCCCGGAATCCGGTTCGTATCGATACCAGCTACCGGGCCGGATCGGCCGATCCGAGCCGTGCTCGTGCTCGAGCTGCAGCCCAAAACCCGCCGCGGCCAGCAAGCGGTGCTCGAACAGGCGCAAAATAGGCTGAGGGGCGGCCCCGGCGGCCAGCTCACCGAGCATGTCGCGATAGTGGTCGAACAGACCCGGATGGGGGTCGGAACGCTGCAGGAAGCGCATCAGCAGTTCGTTTGCGTACAAACCGCAGAACAGGGGGTCACCCGCCAGGGCCGGCGGCGATGCAACCTGGTCGGCGCCGGTAAGCGTACCCAGCTCGCCCCGCTGGGTCCAGCTCAGCAACAGGGGGCGGAATGGCTGCAGCAGGTTTTTCCAGCGGGATCGCGAACCGCGGGCGCCGCGGGCGACCAGGCCGACCCGGCCATGGTTGCGGGTATATGCTTCCAGCAGGGCGCTGGACTCGCTGTACGGTCGACCGTGAAGGATGTACGAAGGCTCCAGCGAAGCACGCATCGGGCGCCGCCCCTATTCCTCGTACCCAAACTGCCGCAAGGCCCGTTCATCGTCCGACCAGTCCCGGCTGACCTTAACCCAAAGCCGCAGGAATACCTTCTCCCCGAACAGATCTTCGATTTCACGGCGCGCTGCGGTACCCACCTGCTTTAGTACACTGCCGCCCTTGCCGATAACGATCTGTTTCTGCCCGGGGCGCTCCACCCAGACGATCGCCCCGATGCTCAGCAGGCCGGGCTCGCGTCGAAATTCCTCGATCTCGACGGTCATTACGTAGGGCAATTCCTGGTGCAGGCGCTGCATCAACTGCTCGCGGACCAGTTCCCCGGCCAGGAAACGCTCGCTTCGATCGGTAATCTCGTCTTCATCGTAGTACGGCCGGGCGAACGGCAGCGCTTCGAACACCCGGTCCTCGAGATCCGCGACGCCATCGCCCGTGCGGGCCGCGACCATCAGCACCTCGGCAAACCGCTCCCGGCCGACCCGCTCGTCGAGAAACCGGAGCAATCGGGACTTGTCGGCCACCAGGTCGACCTTGTTGATAACCAGCCACACAGGCGTGTCGACACTGGCCAGGGCCTGCGCCACGAATTCGTCCTGCCGGGTCCAGCTATCCGCCTCGATCAGGAACAGGATCAGGTCCACGTCGTACACAGCCGCCTGCGCGATGCGGTTCATGTAGCGGTTCAGGGCACGCCGGGCGGCCTGATGGATGCCGGGCGTGTCGACATAGACCACCTGTCCCCTCGGCGTCGACTTGATGCCGGCGATGCGCTGCCGCGTCGTTTGCGGCTTCGCCGTCACGATGCTGAGTTTGTGACCGAGAATCCGGTTCATCAATGTGGATTTGCCGACATTGGGGCGACCGACGATGGCCACGTAACCGCAGCGGAGGTGTTCTTCCGGGTGGGAATTCCCGGGCTGGTCGCGGTCGACGGTTTTCAAGCTGAACCCTGCAACATCTCCAGAACCCGGGCGGCGGCCGCCTGCTCGGCCTTCCGCCGGCTGCGCCCGGTTTCTTCGGCCAGCGTGCCGTCGTCCGTCAGTCGGCAGACAATAAAAAACCGCTTGGCATGATCCGCGCCTTCCTCGCGTTGCAAGGAATATTCAGGCAGCGGCCGGCCCCTGGCCTGCAGCCACTCCTGCAGCCGGGTCTTGGCGTCCTTGAGTTCCTCCGCCGCGGGCAGGGCGCCGATCAGCGGGTCGAACAGGTCCAGCACGACATCCCGGCAGGCTTCATAGCCACCGTCGAGGAAGATCGCACCCAGCATGGCTTCGAATGCGTCGGCCAGGATGGAGGAGCGGCGGAAGCCACCGGATTTCATTTCGCCTTCGCCCAGCACGATCTGCTCGCCGAGCCCGATGGACGAGGCGACCTCGCTGAGCGTAACGCCACGGACCAACCGGGCGCGCATTCGGCTCAGGTCGCCTTCCTGCGCCTCGGGATGGAGTTCGTACAGGCGCATGGCAATGATCATGTTCAGCACGCTGTCGCCAAGGAACTCCAGGCGCTCGTTGTGGCCGGAGCCCGCACTGCGATGCGTCAGCGCGGCGCGCAACAGTCGCGGGTCCCCGAAACGATAGTCGATACCGGCCAGCGAATCCCTCAAGGGCTCATCTGAGTTCGACAGAACGATCAAAACTGCCGATGAGATCGATGTTACCGAGAAACTCCTGCCGCACCTCGTATGCCACCCGGACCAGGACGCCGCCGTCCTTCTTGGAGATGCGGATGTCCTTTTCCTTGATGTTGTTGCTGGCATAACTCGCCCACAGGCTCATCGTAATGCTCTCCTTGATCTTGCGGGGCGACATCGACTTTGCGGTAGGATCATCCACGAGCTTGTCCATCGCGTTGATCAGCGCATGGTACTCGAGGTACATCGGGACGACCCGCATGGCGCTGTAGGCGAAGAACAGCACTACCACCAGCACGATAATGAAACCTATCAGCGTGAGGCCTTTTTGCCTGCGAATCCTGCTTGTCATCATCTGCTTCCTTGTGAACTGGTATTGGCAATCACCCTCCAGCACGTGCTTCGGCCGCCTGCCGAGCCCCGTGCTGCGGAGTCTGCATACTATAGCGCCTACGCGGCATCCTGGAAAAACCCAATTTCCTCAGTGGATGCCGTCGCCGATCCGCGACAGGTCGCCGCAGCCCTTCCTGTAATCGAAGTTCAACCAGATGCCGACGGCCCTCCCCATCAGGTTCTCCTCCGGGACGAAACCCCATTCCCGGCTGTCGTTGCTGCGGTCGCGGTTGTCGCCCATGACGAAGTAGTGACCCTCCGGGACCACCCACTGCTGGCCCCGGCTACCCGAATTCTTATGGACCAGGACGTCATGCTGCACCTCGCCGAGGCTCTCGGTGTAGCGGATGGCGTCGGCCCGCGGGGTGTCGCACTTCACGTCGCTGCCCGAATAGCGCCCCTGGTCCGCCCTCGGCACCTCCTCGCCATTGATGAACAGTTTCTTGTCCCGGTAGGTGATCGTGTCGCCCGGCAGGCCCACCATGCGCTTGATGAAGTTGACTTTCGGGTCCACCGGGTACCGAAAGACCACCACATCGCCGCGTTCGGGCTCGCCGATGGACACGAACTTGGTGTTCAGCACGGGCAGTCTGAGCCCGTAGGCGAACTTGTTGACGACGATGAAGTCCCCGATCAGCAGGGTCGGGATCATCGAACCTGAGGGAATCTTGAACGGCTCGAACAGAAAGGAGCGAAACAGCAGGACGATGAGCAGGATGGGGAACAGTGAGCGCGAGTACTCCACCACGACCGGATCGCGCGGCCGCTGACCCGTCTTCCGGACCTCGCGGTCGAGGCGCCGCCGGCGCAGGAACAGGCTGTCGAGCAGCCATATGATCCCCGTCAACCCGGTCAGCAAGACCAGTAACAGCGAAAAATCAGGTTTCATCGTATGGGTTTACCTCTTGTTGTCCGGCTGCAGCACGGCAAGAAAAGCCTCCTGCGGAATCTCGACCCGCCCGACCTGCTTCATTCGCTTTTTACCGGCCTTCTGTTTTTCCAGCAACTTCCGCTTGCGCGTGACGTCTCCGCCGTAACACTTGGCGGTCACGTTCTTGCGCAGGGCCTTGACCGTGGTGCGGGCAATAACCTGCGACCCGATCGCCGACTGGATCGCCACGTCGAACATCTGTCGCGGAATCAGCTCTTTCATCTTCACCGCCAGCTCGCGGCCCCGCCGCTGGGCCTGATCCCGATGGACGATCAGCGACAGGGCATCGACCCGTTCGCCGTTGATCAGGACGTCGACGCGCACGAACGGACCGGCCTCGAAACGCAGGAAATGATAGTCGAAGGAAGCGTAACCGCGGCTCGCGGACTTCAGCCGGTCGAAAAAGTCCAGCACGACTTCCGACAGCGGCAGTTCGTAGCGGATGGATACCTGGGCGCCCATGAACTGCATGGCCTTCTGGGCGCCGCGTTTCTCCTCGCACAACCCGATCACGGCGCCGACATGGTCCTGCGGCACGAGGATATTCGCCTCGATGATGGGTTCGCGAATCTCGGCGATCTTGTTGGCTTCCGGTAACCGGGCCGGATTTTCCAGGCTGATGACCTCGCCGCTGTTGAGTTCAATTTCGTAGATTACCGTCGGGGCCGTGGTGACCAGGTCCAGGTCGTACTCACGCTCCAGGCGCTCCTGCACGATGTCCATGTGCAACAGCCCCAGGAAACCGCAGCGAAACCCGAAACCCAGGGCTTCGGAGGTCTCCGGCTCGAACTGCAGCGCGGCATCATTGAGCTGCAGGCGGTCGAGCGCCTCGCGCAGGTTCGGATAATCGTCCGCATCGGATGGGAACAGGCCGGCAAACACGCGCGGCTGCATTTCTTCGAACCCGGGCAGGGGCTCGGAGGCGCCCTCCTTCGCCAGGGTCACCGTGTCGCCTACGGGCGCACCATGGACGTCCTTGATGCCCGCTACGAAAAATCCGACCTCACCGGCCGAAATCCGGTCGCGTACCATCCGCTTCGGCGTGAAGACACCGACCTGCTCGACCTGGTGCTGCCGGCCGGTGGACATCAGGCGGATCTTCTCCCCTTTGGCAATCGAGCCATCGACCACGCGGATCAGTGATACGACCCCGAGGTAGTTGTCGAACCACGAGTCGATGATCAGCGCCTGCAGCGGCGCATTCGGCCGCCCCTGCGGGCTGGGAATACCATGGACGAGCGCCTCCAGAACCTCATGGATGCCCTCGCCGGTCTTGGCGCTGACGCACAGCGCATCGCGCGCCTCGATGCCGATGATATCCTCGATCTCCTGCTTGACCCGTTCCGGCTCCGCGGACGGCAGATCGATCTTGTTCAGTACCGGGATAACCTCGAGGCCCAGCTCGACCGCCGTGTAGCAGTTGGCGACGCTCTGCGCTTCGACCCCCTGGGCCGCGTCCACGACCAGTAGCGCGCCCTCGCAGGCGGCCAGCGAACGCGACACCTCATAGGAAAAGTCGACGTGGCCGGGCGTGTCGATGAAGTTCAGGCGGTACGTCTCGCCGTTCCGGGCCGCGTAGTCCAGGGTCACGCTCTGTGCTTTGATCGTGATACCCCGCTCCCGCTCGAGTTCCATGGAATCCAGCACCTGCTCCGCCATCTCCCGCTCGCTGAGGCCTCCGCAGATCTGGATAAAGCGGTCCGCGAGGGTCGACTTGCCGTGATCCACGTGCGCAATGATGGAGAAATTTCTGATGTGATTCTGGTCCATGACCGGGATGCCTGGCCGCCCCTGCTGGATATCAAAAGGCCATCCGTTTCCGGTCAAACGGATGGCCCATGATCGAATAGCGAAGTATAGCCTAAAGCGCCGTCATTCTTCAGCCGCCGGCGTGTAAGCGATAAACCGCGTGACACCGTCCCGCATGACCCGCAGCGCTACCGCCTTGCTCGCGGGGAGGGACTCGACCAACTCATCGAATGACTCCAGGTCCTCGACCTTCTCGTTGTTGATCATCAGGATGATGTCCCCGGTGCGAATTCCGGCACGGTAGGCGGCATCGCTTTCGACCCCGGAGACGATCACGCCGCCGACCGGATTGCCGAGCGCCCGCCGGTTGTCGTCGGCGATCGCCTCCACCTCCAGCCCCAGCGCATTGCTCTGGCCACCTTCGGCGCTGGCGGGCAGCAGATTGCCCTCCTCGTCCGCCTCGAGCGCGTCCAGGGTGACTTCGAAGGTCATTTCCTCGCCGTTGCGGCTGACCAGAACATCGGCACGGGTTCCCGGAGGATTGGCGCCCACCAGCGGCGGCAGGTCGCCGGAAGACTCGACCGTCGCGCCATCGAAGGCCAGGATGACGTCGCCCGGCCTGATACCGGCCTTTTCGGCTGCGCTGCCGGCCGTCACGTCGTTGACCAGGGCGCCGATCGGTCGGTCGAGGTCCAGCGCTTCGGCCATCTCCCGGGTCACCGCCCCCACCTGCACCCCCAGCAGCCCTCGCGAGACCTTGCCATGCTCGCGCAGTTGCCCGGCGGCCGCGCTGGCGGTCTCGATGGGAATGGAAAAGGACAGGCCCATGTAGCCGCCACCCGAACTGAGGATCCAGGAGTTGATACCCACCACCTCGCCATCCATATTCAGCAACGGCCCTCCCGAGTTGCCGCGATTGATCGCCACATCGGTCTGGATGAACGGCACATACTGCTGCTGGTTGGTGCTGCGGCCCTTGGCGCTGACGATGCCCGCGGTTACGGACTGCTCGAAGTTGAACGGCGAGCCGATGGCCACCACCCACTCGCCCGGGCGCAGTTCGTCGCTGTGCCCCAGCTTCAGCGTGGGCAGGCCCCCGGCGTCGATTTTCAGCAATGCAATGTCGCTAAGGGGGTCCGAGCCGATCAACTCGGCCTCGAATTCGCGGCGGTCGGCGAGCCGCACAATGATCTGGTCGGCGCCATCCACGACGTGATGATTGGTCATGATGTAGCCATCTTCCTCGATGACGAATCCGGAGCCCGCCCCCTGCCGGTCGGGTTCGCCGTATCCAGGATTGCCCGGAATATCGAAGAAGCGGCGCCAGAATTCAGGCATGTCTTCCCCCTCGTGCGGGTTTTCCATCTCCCGGTCGGGCCGGACGCGATCGCCGAACTGGGTCACGCGGATATTGACGACCGCGGGGACCGATTCCTCGACGAGGCCGGTGAAGTCCGGCAGGCCTTCGACGCGCGCGTATGCCGCCCCGGTCATGCCAACCAGGGCCAATGCGGCGAAGGCGAAAACAATACGTTTGGTCACGACATTACCTCTTTGTCATCTTCCAGTTCCAATGGCTTGGCCACCCGCAACAAGTGGACAGTGGATTCCGGCGGAAATTCCGCACGCCGATTCCGGTTGCGGTGCAGCGCCACGGCGCCCCCCGACAATCCGGCCAGCAGGGCCGACAAGTCGCTGCCCACCGCGCCGGCGCCGAGTATCCCTGCTAAATAGTGGCCAATGGCCGCGCCCGCAAGGCCTGCCAGCAGGGGAAACAGGTAAAAACGCATGACCAGGGCGAGAAACAGCACCTCGGGGACCCCCACGATCACGGCCTGGCCGCGGCGGGCGCCGACGCGGTTGTCGAACTCCAGCTCCACGGCCCGCCGTCGCAGCATTTTCCCGAACACGCCGGCGCCGCAGCCCCGACCAGCCTGACATGCGGCACAACCGCTTTTGCCACCCAGCCTCACCGTGACCTTGCCGTCCGCATGGGAGACGGCCTGTCCCTGCTGCTCGATCATCGTCGGCGACGCGGGGGACTCAATCAGTTACGGGAGAAACGGTCTCGGCGATCAGCTTGACCGTGATCGCCGGTACGTCACCGACCACCGTGATGGCCAGGCCGTCACCGATCCTCGAAAAGGCGTGCGTGGTGCCCAGCCTGCTCAGTCCGGAATGCTGCCCGGCGCTGTCACCCTCGCTCTCGATATACACGGAAACCGCGGCCAGGCCGTCGCTGTACACGAGATGTTCGAACTCCGCGTTCTCCTGCTGGCCGAAGTAACGGTGATCCGTCAGCTCGAAACCCGGCGGCAGACTGCTGGGACGCCAGCGCGGCTGTGACGAGACCAGCCCGCGGCCGGACGGCAGACGGGACTCCACGGTCCTGAACTTGTTCAGCTGGCTGGAGGGCTGCAATTCGCTGCGGTCTACTTCCGCACCCATGCGGATGTCGGTGAATATCAGCTTGGCCAGCGGCTTTCGGTTACTGTCGATCAACTCCCACTTCAGCAGTATGGCCGAATGCTCTTCAAGCCACAGCGAATAACCGTAACGGTACCGATCCCGCGGCAATATCGTCAGATTCCGTACGGATTGGCCAGCGACCCGGCCGACATCGCCCAGCTTCAAAGCATACGATCGCTGGGCCTGGCCCTGCTGGTCGAGCGGGAGCTGGGGAAAAAAGGTGCGGTTGAAGCCCTGGTCCTGCAGGACCGAATTATCGTCACCCAGAACCCATCGAACGCCCGTTGAGTCCCTCAGCACCTCGCGGGGCACGCCTGAAACGGAAACCAGGCGCTCCCGCACCCCCGTCTCAGCGGCGACATGCGTGATCCGCATGGTGACCACTTCATCACCCTGCACGTACACGAAGGTACCCTGGTAGTTCATCTGGCTCATCGCGGTGGACATCCGCTCGAGCCACTTGCCGGGATCGTCGTTCGAACCGGCAACGGCCGGTCCGGCCCCGATCAGGCAGACAACCGCGAGCAAGCGCCTGGCCGCTTGCAGGTTCATCGTCAACGCTCGGCGGCTTCGTCCGGTTCGGCTTCGCGCGAAGCGCCTTCCGCGCTGTCTGCACCAGCGGTTTGTGCGGTCGACGACCGGATGACGATGGGCACAAAGGTGACGAAACCCTTGCCGCCGGTGGAACCCGTGGCCTGGTAATGCCGCAACAGGTAGGCGTTCATCCGGTTATCACCCGCCCGCTGCCCCGCCAGGCTGGCCTGCTGGCTGATGGGTGGCGGCGTAAGTGCCTGAGGACTTGTAAACGATTCGGCGACGCCTGCTGCGGCGGAGCCTTCGCCTGCCGGGGAGACCGGCTGCCCGTCTGGTCCGACTGCAACGATTGCCAGCAACGCGACGGAGGCCGCCACGGCCAGGCCCGCAGCCGGCTTAAACCAGGCCGCCGTTCGCCTGGCGGCCGGTCTGGGTGCGGCTTCGTTTTCGATGGCCTGCTGCACCTTAGTCGAGAGACCGGTGCTGACGAGGCTGCCCTCATGGTGCCGCAGGCAATCGCGGACCAGATGGTAGCGCGCCCACGCGGCGCAGAGTTCCTGGTCCGCACCCAGCCGCCGCACGAGGAAGCGGCCGGTTTCGCGGCTGATTTCGCCGTCCATCAGACAGGACAGGTGTTCATGTGATTCTTCAGACATTTTCAGATTCCGTCTTGCGGTAACCTCAGTCCCCCTCCAACAGGGGTCTCAATTTCTCGTCGATGGCTTCCCGGGCCCTGAATATCCGCGAACGGACCGTTCCGATCGGGCACTCCATCGTTACAGCGATATCCTCGTAGCTCATCCCTTCCATTTCGCGCAGCATGATTGCCGTTCGCAAATCTTCGGGAAGCGCCGCGATGGTGTCGAACACGGTCTGCTTGATCTCGTCGCGCAACAGCTCGTGTTCCGGTGTTCCCTGTTCTTTCAGACGGCTTTCCAGGTCATATTGTTCCGCATCGGCCGCGTCGATGTCGCTGGACGGCGGGCGGCGCTTGCGGGCCACCAGCCAGTTCTTGGCGGTATTGATCGCGATCCGGTACAACCAGGTGTAAAAAGCGCTGTCGCCGCGAAAGCGGTCGATGGCCCGGTAGGCCTTGATGAAGGCCTCCTGCGCCACGTCCATAGCCTCGGCCTGGTCGGATACGTAGCGGGCGACGAGGCTGATGATACGATGCTGGTACTTGTTGATAAGCAGGTCGAATGCCCGCTTGTCGCCCTTCTGGACCCGCTCAACCAGCAATTGGTCGACCTGTGCTTCGCTCATGCGCGCACGCTCCGCCTCTCCCTCGTCGTGCCCCGGGACCGGTCGCCGGAACGTCGGTTCGTTTTCAATCCCGGCCGGTACGGCCTGCACAGTGCATTGCGCCGTCATCTGTTGCGGCTTCCTTTGCTGAGCATAGCATGGTCAAAGTCCCACTGAGCCGTATGACAGGGCCAAGGCACCGGAGTTCCGTCCCGACCGCATTTTTTTGTCGGGGCACGCGGGTGCAAGAAAACGGGGGCGGTGCGATAATGTCCAGTTGAACCGCTAGACACCCGACAACCCCCGAACAGGCACGAGAACACCATGGAATTCCTCGAGGAACTTGGCATCAGCACGTACAACCCCGGCGCTTACCTTGGTAACGGCGAATGGTCCACCTGCCAGGACAAAGGCATCATCGAGTCGATCAATCCGGCCAACGGCGAAACGATCGCCGCCATATATGGCGCATCGGCCGAGGATTACGAACGCGTCATCACCACCGCTCAACAGGTTTTCGAAGAATGGCGAATGGTTCCTGCCCCCCGCCGCGGCGAGGCGGTCCGGCTGTGCACCGAGGCCCTGCGCCGGCACAAGGACGCCCTGGGCAGCCTGGTCAGCCTGGAAATGGGGAAGATCAAGGCCGAGGGCGACGGCGAAGTGCAGGAGATGATCGACATCGGCGACTTCGCGGTGGGGCAATCGCGCATGCTGTACGGTCTCGCCATGCACTCGGAACGGACCCAGCACCGGATGTATGAACAATGGCACCCGCTGGGAATTGTCGGCGTGATCTCGTCGTTCAATTTCCCGGTCGCGGTCTGGGCCTGGAACGCGTTCATTTCCGCCATTTGCGGAAATACCACGGTGTGGAAGCCGTCATCGAAATGCCCCCTGTGCTGCATTGCCGTGCAGAACATTTGCAACGAGGCGCTCGAAGCCGGCGGATTCCCTCCCATTTTCCTCAGCTTCATGGGCAGCGGGCACGACCTGGCGAATCGTTTCGTTGAGGACGATCGGGTGAAACTCATCTCCTTCACCGGGTCCACCTGGGTGGGACGAACTGTCGGCAAGCGTGTGGCGGAGCGATTTGGCCGCAGCATACTGGAACTCGGCGGCAACAACGCCATCATCCTGGACGAAACCGCCGACCTGAAGATGGCGATTCCATCGATCGTGTTCGGGGCGGTGGGAACCGCCGGGCAGCGGTGCACCACGACGCGCCGGCTGTTCGTGCACGAATCCATCCTGGACCAGGTGACCGACATGCTGGTCGGCGCGTACCAGCAGGTAGGTATCGGCGACCCACTGGACCCCGATACCCTGATGGGACCGCTGGTTGACGAATCCGCCGTGGCGGATTTCGATAAGGCCATCGCGGCGGCCCGGGCTCACGGCGGCGAGGTCCTGGTCGGCGGCAGCCGGATCGAGCGCCCGGGCTCGTTCGTCGAGCCAACCATCATCCGGGCAGCGAACGATTGGGATATCGTGCAAACGGAGACATTCGTTCCGATTCTCTACCTGATGCCGTTCGCCGGGATCGAAGACGCCATAAGCATGCAAAACGATGTCCCGCAGGGACTTTCATCAGCCGTGTTCACGACCGATGTCCGCAACTCGGAACTGTTTCTTTCCGCGGTCGGTTCCGATTGCGGTATTGCCAACGTGAACATCGGCACCTCGGGCGCCGAGATCGGCGGGGCCTTCGGCGGCGAGAAAGAGACCGGGGGCGGCCGCGAATCGGGCTCGGACGCCTGGAAGGCCTACATGCGCCGCCAGACGAACACCGTCAACTGGGGCAAGGAACTGCCCCTGGCCCAGGGCATCAAATTCGACCTGTAAAACCGGGAGGCTGAGCCGCCGATGCTCTACGATCTGGTCAGGAGGGCGCTGTTCGCGACCGACCCCGAGACGGCCCACGAACTGACGATGGAAGGCCTGCGCATGGGGCACCGCCTGGGCGCGACCCGCCTGCTCTGCCGGACGCGCCACCAGCCGGTGACCTGCATGGGCCTCGAATTTCCCAATCCCGTCGGGGTGGCGCCCGGCCTCGATAAGAACGGTGACTACTTCGAGGCGTTGGGCGACCTCGGCTTCGGTTTCGTCGAGATCGGCACTGTCACCCCGCGGCCGCAGCCCGGCAACCCGAAGCCACGGGTTTTTCGGCTGCCCCGGGCCCAGGCAATGATCAACCGCCTGGGGTTCAACAACAAGGGCGTCGACCACCTGGTCCGGCGCGTACGGAAGCACCGCTTCGCAGGCATCCTGGGCATCAACATCGGCAAGAATTTCGACACCCCGATCGAGCAGGCCGTCGACGACTACCTGCACTGCCTGGACAAGGTCTACCCCCACGCCGACTATGTCACCGTGAATATTTCCTCGCCGAACACCGAAAATCTGCGGTCTCTGCAGGGGGAACGGGAACTGGACGGCCTGCTCAGCACGATCTCCGGCAGGCGAGCCGAACTGGCCGACGAGCACGGCCGCTGCGTGCCGCTGGCCGTCAAGGTGGCGCCCGACCTGGACGACGAAGCGATCCGCGTGATTGCCGAGGTCGTGGCACGGCACCGTATGGACGCGGTCATCGCGACCAACACGACGGTTGGCCGCGAGGGCGTCGAGGGCATGCCGCACGCCCTTGAGGCCGGCGGGCTTTCCGGCGCCCCGCTGAAGCCCATGGCCGACCGCGTACTGGCGGCCTTCCGTGAGAAACTCCCCGAAGAAATCGACCTGATCGGCGTCGGCGGAATCACCTGCGGCCAGGACGCGGTCGACAAACTCGACCGCGGGGCCAGGGCGGTGCAGTTCTACACCGGTCTGGTCTACCGGGGCCCGGATCTCGTCGGCGAGTGCCTGCAGGCGATCGCGCAGCGCAACGGCGGATGAAGGTCAGGGAAAGGCCCTCACTGAAGGCTCTGAACAGTTTCGGGGTGCCGGCCCGCGCCGGACTGCTGGTCACGCTGGAGCGCGAGGAGGACGTCCTCGAACTGCCGTTCTTCGATCCGCGCCGGGACCTGGTGCTGGGGGACGGCACCAACGTCCTGTTCGTCACCGATGTACCCGGCACGGTGATCCACAACCGGCTCATGGGCCGGTCGGTCGTCGCGGAAGACGGCGACTCGATTCTGCTCGAGGTCGGCGCCGGCGAGAACTGGCACCGGCTGGTGCGCTGGACTCTGCGCCAGGGGATGACCGGGCTGGAGAACCTCTCCCTGATACCCGGTTGTGCGGGCGCCGCGCCGCTTCAGAACATCGGCGCCTACGGTGTGGACCTGTCATCCGTGCTCGACCGCGTGACCGCCTGGGACTGGGAGACCGCCGCCTGGGTCAGCCTGGGCGCCCGGGAGTGCCTGCTGGGCTATCGCGACAGCCTGTTCCGCTCGGTCGCGCCCGGCCGCTACCTGATCACCTCGATCCGCCTGCGGCTGCCGCGGACCTTTCGGCCCCGGCTCGACTTCGCGGGCCTGCGCGAGGAGCTTGCCGCCGCGGACATCGTCCGGCCGTCGGCGCTCGACGTCAGCGACGCGGTCATCCGGTTGCGCCGACGCAAGCTGCCTGACCCCGCCGCGATCGGCAACGCGGGCAGTTTTTTCAAGAACCCGGTGGTTAATGCCGACCGCGCCGACCAAGTGTTGGCGGACCATCCCGGGCTGCCGTCCTGGCCCGTCGCGGACGGCGCCGTCAAGCTGTCGGCCGCCTGGATGATCGAACGCTGCGGCCTCAAGGGCCACCGGCTGGGGGATGCGGGCGTGTCCGACCGGCACGCGTTGGTGCTGGTCAACCACGGCGGCGCCAGCGGGCAGCAGATCTGGCAGGTTGCAAGCGCGGTTCAGGCGGCGGTAGCCGAGGCGTTCGGCATTCCGCTGGAACCGGAACCCAGGGTGGTGGACTTCAGCCGCTGAGCCTTCCGCTACGCCGCCGGGCGGAACGGTGGACAGGATGGCTGGGGACGCGCCGCCCTGGAGCCGCAGGCGACCCGCCGACCCCGGTTGGGTAAGTCGAGCGAAGCGAGCGGTACCAGAGGGGTCGTGCGCTTATGGTATGCCGTCGAGCGCAGCCGCCTTCCGCCGCAGGCGGGAGCAGGGAAGCGAGACTCCTTAGAATGCGTTGATGCCGGTCAATTCCCGTCCGACGACCAACTGGTGGACCGTCTCGGTGCCCTCGTAGGTGATGACGCTCTCCAGGTTCAGCAGGTGACGGATAGCCTGATACTCGGTCGTGATGCCGCTGCCGCCGAGCATGTCCCGGCAGTCGCGCGCGATATCCAGGGCCATGCGCACGTTGTTCCACTTGGCGATGCTGACCTGGACGGGCTGCAGCCTGCCCGCGTCTTTGAGGCGCCCGAGTTGCAACGCAAGCAGCTGGGCGCCGGTGATGCGCCGCGCCATGTCCGCCAGCCGCAGCTGGATCGCCTGGTTGGCGGCCAGCGGCCGCCCGAACAACACGCGGTCCGACGTGTAGTCCAGCACTTCGGCCAGGCAGGCGATGGCCGAGCCGATCGGCCCCCAGGAGATTCCGTAACGAGCCTGGGTCAGGCAGCTGAGCGGCCCCTTCAGCCCGCGGACGTTCGGCAAACGGTTCGCTTCGGGAACGCGCACGTTGTCGAAGTACAGCTCGGAAGTCACCGACGCCCGCAGCGACATTTTCGACTTGATTTCCCGGGCTTCGAAACCGGGCATGCCCTGTTCCAGCACGAAGCCCATGATGCCCTCGTCCGTCCTGGCCCAGACAACGGCGATATCGGCGATGTTGCCGTTGGTGATCCACATCTTCGAGCCGCTGACGATCCAGTCGCCGCCGTCCCGACGCGCATGCGTTTTCATGTTGCCCGGATCCGAGCCGCCGTGGGATTCGGTCAGGCCGAAACAGCCGATGATCTCGCCGGCGGCCATGCCCGGCAGCCAGCGCTCCCGCTGCTCCTCCGAGCCGAAAGCATGGATCGGGTACATGCAGAGGCTGGACTGCACCGAAACGAAACTGCGCAGGCCTGAGTCGCAGCGCTCGAGTTCCTGGCAGATGACGCCGTAGGAAACCGCGTTGAGGCCGGCGCATCCGTACCCCTCGAGGCTGGAGCCGAGCAGGCCCATCTCGGCGATTTCCGGAATCAACTCGTCCGGAAAGCGGCTTTCGTCAAAGCAGCGCGCGATCAGCGGCATCGCGCGCTCGTCGACGAACCGCGCGACGCTGTCCCTGATCATTCGTTCTTCTTCGCTGAGCAGCGAGGCGACATCGTACAGATCAAAAAGGTTCGGCTTGGCCATGACGTACTCCGGATCGCTGCCGGGGCCGGCAGCTTGCCGGTACGGCTGGGGTGGGACGATGGCGCTATTTTACCTCGTTGACGACGCCGCTGGGTACATGGGCAGAGGCCACATGGGCTTGCGCAGATTCGATATGAACCTGCTGATCGTCGAAAAATATATCGGCGCCGAAAGCCTTCAGAAACTCGCCCTTGGAACGGCCGCCGAGGAACAACGCCTCGTCGATGCGGATGCCCCACTCCCGCAGCGTCAGCACCACGCGCTTGTGCGCGGGGGCGGAACGCGCGGTGACCAGCGCCGTCCGGATGGGGTTGTTTTCGATCGGGAAAGCGGACTGAATCCGGTGCAGCGCCTCGAGCACGTGCTTGAAAGGCCCGCCCGTCAGCGGCTGGTTGGCGGCCTGCCGCTCAGCGTCCGCAAAGGCGTCGAGCCCCTGCTCCTGGTAGATCCGCTCGGCTTCGTCGCTGAAGATGACCGCATCGCCGTCGAAGGCGATTCGCAACTGGCCTTCGTGCCGGCCGCTGGCGCCGCCGGGCAGTATCGTGGCGGCTGCGTAGCCGGCCTCCAGGGCCTTGCGCACATCCGCGGCGTTGGTCGACAACAGCAGGTCGGCGCCAAACGCCTCCATGTACTTCCAGGGGCTCTCGCCGTTGGTGAATGCCGCCCGTTCGATCCGCAGGCCAAAATGCTCGATGGTGTTGAATATCCTCAGGCCGGTATCGGCGCTGTTGCGGGACAGCAGGATGACTTCGACCGGCGGATAGTCGGCGCCGGCCGCGTTGAGCGCCAACAATTTGCGAACCAGCGGAAAGGCGACACCGGGCTCGAGAAAAGTGTCCTCCTGCTCGATCTGATACTGGGCGTAGGCCTCCAGGCCCCGGGTTTCGAATATGCGGTGGCTCTCGCGCAGGTCGAACAGGGCGCGCGAGGAAATACCGATCACCAGGGGATCGGCAACGCGTTGCGATTCTCCGGCGGGGTTCGTGATGTTCATGTGTACAGCATAAGGCATATCGTTCTCAATTGACGATAAGCCGCGGGCCGGACAGATATGCGATAATGCAACGGCACGCCACGAGAACCTCGAGGGCCCCGTTGTGCACGCAAAGATCCCCCTGTTTCCGTCCACGCGCCCCATACTGAACGCCGCGGCGCTGGCCGCCGCCCTGCTGGCAACGCCCTGCGCCAATGCCGAAGTGGACGCCCGTGAACTGGTCCGGCAGGCGATGGACCATTGGCGGGGATTGACCTCGCATTCGACCATGACCATGACCATCCACCGCCCCGACTGGGAGCGGACGATGACGATGGAATCCTGGAGCAAGGGCGACAAACTCTCCCTGGTGCGGGTTATCGAGCCGAAGCGGGATGCCGGCAACGGCACACTGCTGAACGACAACACGATGTGGACCTTCACGCCGAAGATCAACCGCGTCATCAAGGTGCCCTCCTCGATGATGTCGCAGAGCTGGCTGGGCAGCGATTTCTCGAACAAGGACATCGCCAAGTCCACCGACATCATCGACCAGTACGAACACGAACTGACCGGGGTCGAGGAGCGGGACGGCCACGTCTATTACACGATTGCCTCGATCCCCCACGAAGATGCGGCGATCGTGTGGGGCAAGGAAGTCCTGACCGTCCGTGACGATTACGTCCTGATGGAGCAGCAATTCTGGGACCAGGACGGCGAACTCGTGAAAGCCCTGGAGACGCTCGAGGTGGAGGTCATGGGCGGCCGCCCGGTGGCCCGGGTCATGCGGATGGGCAAAGTCGACGCGCCGGACGAATGGACCCGGCTGACTGCCCGGGAGATCGAGTTCGATCTCGAGCTGCCGGACAGCCTGTTCACGCTGTCCAGCCTCAGGAACCCGCGCCGGTGACGCTGACCCTGCGCATGGCCTGGCGCAACATCTGGCGGCACAGCCGCCGGACCTGGCTGACGGCCACCGCGATGATCTTCTCCAACGTGCTGCTGGTCTTCATGATCGCACTGCAGTTCGGCTCGTACGACATGATGATCGACAACACCCTGAAGCTGTTCAGCGGCCATCTTCAGGTCCAGGCGGAAGGCTACCAGGACAATCCGAAGCTGCGGTCCAGCATAGCGGATGTCCGGTCGCTCGCCGCGGAGCTGCGCACCGCCCTGCCGGAAGCGCGGGTGGCGCCGCGGGCCGCCGGCTTTGCGCTGGTGTCGAGCGAGGATCGTACGTTCGGCATCGAGGTCGTCGGAGTCGAGCCGGCCAGCGAGCCCGGCGTCTCCACCATTCCCGGCATGGTCACCGCGGGGCGATACCTGGAGGAGGCCGATTCCGCGGCGATCGTGATCGGCGCCGCCATGGCGCGCAACCTCAAGGTCGGGACCGGCGACGAACTGACATTGCTGGGTTCGGGGCGGGACGGCTCGTTCGCCGCGGGAATCGTCACGGTGGTGGGCACCTTCGATTCCGGGTCGAGCGACATGGACCGCGCCCTCGCGGAAGTTCCCCTGCCCTGGTTTCAGGACACCTTCGCCATGCGCGGGCACGGCAACAGCATCGCGGTGGCCGTCGACCAACTCGGCGCGGTGGCCGACGCGCGGGCGGCCGCGGCCACGGTGATCAATGACCGTGACGATCTCGTCGTGCTGGATTGGAACGCCCTTCACCCGGGACTCAGGCAGGCGATCCAGGCCGACCTGTCCAGCGCCTGGTTCATGTACGGCGTGCTCATTATTCTGGTCGGTTTCAGCGTGCTGAACACGCAGCTGATGTCGGTGCTGGAGCGAACGCGGGAATTCGGCGTCATCACGGCCCTGGGCGTCCGGCCGCGCCGGCTGGCGTCGCTGGTGATGCAGGAAACGGCCCTGATGGCCCTCGTCGGGATGGCCGTGGGCCTGTTCCTGGGTTGGTTGGTCACGTTGTATTTCCATGTGCATGGCTTTTCCTATCCCGGCATGGAGGAACTGGCTGAGCGTTTCAACCTGCCCGGCGAGATGTATCCGAGCATCACCTTCGGGACGATGATCCTGGGTCCGGGTGTCGTATTCCTGTTCTGCCTGCTGGCAGCCGTCTACCCCGCGCTGCGCCTGTTCCGGCTGCATCCCGTGGACGCGATGAGGACGGTCTGATGGCGGGCCGGCGCGCCCTTTCCCTGGCCGCGATGTCCCGCCTTTCCTGGCGGTACCTGTGGCGTAACTACCGCCGCACCTCGATCATGCTGCTGGCCATCGGCGTCGGTGTCTGGGCCATGATCTTCATGACCGCACTGATGCGCGGCATGGTGGACCAGATGATCGCGGACGGCATCGACGCCCTGCCCGGCCTGGTGCAGGTCCACCACCCCGCGTTCCGGGACGACCCCAGTATCGAGAACAGCATTCCGCCGCCCGGGCCGCAGCTGCTGGCGGCCCTCGGTTCACCGCCGGTGGAGGCGTGGACGGGGCGCGTGAAGGTGCCCGCGATGATCTCCAGCGAGCGCAATACGCGCGGCGTCACGTTGCTCGGCGTCGACCCCGCGGGGGAAATTGCGCTCGGCTTCGACCCGGCGAGCGTCGTGGAAGGACGCTTTCTCGAGGGACCGCGGGACCCGGGACTCGTGGTCGGACGCAAACTGCTCGAACGGCTGGAGACGGACCTCGGCAAACGCGTCGTCATCATGAGCCAGGATCCCGACAACAACGTCGCCGATCGCGGCTTTCGCATCGTCGGCGTGTTCGAGGCGAAACTCAGCGGCCACGAGGAACGGCAGGCATATGCCGGCCTGGCCACCGTCCAGGAACTGCTCGGCATGGGCGACCAGATCTCCGAGATCGCCGTGACCGGGGGCGACTACCGTGACGTCACCGCGCTGCACGCGCGGGTGCGGGAGCCCGCCGGCCCGCAACTGGAAGTACTGCCGTGGACCGAGCTGGACCGCTACCTCGGGCTGATGCTCGGCGTCATGGACGGGTTCGTGCTGGTCTGGGTCATCGTCATCTTCCTGGCCCTCAGCTTCGGCCTGGCCAACACGCTGATGATGGCGGTCTTCGAGCGGGTGCGGGAAATCGGCCTGATGCAGGCGCTGGGCATGAACCCGTCCGCGATCCTGTACCAGGTGCTGCTGGAGTCACTGATGCTGCTGATCCTGGGGCTGCTGCTCGGCAACCTGCTGGCCATTGCCTCCATTCAGCCCATTCGCAACGGCATCGATCTCTCGGTGGTGGCCGAGGGTTTCGAGATGATGGGCGTGTCCAGCGTGCTGTACCCGGCGCTGAAGATGCAGGACCTGGTCCTGGCCAACGTCGTCGTGATCATCCTGGGCATCCTGACCAGCCTGCTGCCCGCCTGGCGGGCTTCGCAATACCGGCCGGTCGAAGCCATCGCGCGAAACTGACGGGAGGTCTGCCTGAAATGCCCAACATCCTCTGCAACGACCTGTGCAAGACCTACCGGCAGGGCGACGCCGTCATCAAGGCGCTCGATCATGTCACGCTGGAAATCGAACCGGGCGACTTCATCTGCCTGTCGGGTCCGTCCGGATCGGGCAAGACCACTTTGCTGAACATGATCGGCGGGCTCGACGAACTCGACCGGGGCGAGATCAGCATCGACGGTCAACGTGTCGACCAGTTGTCCAAGGGGCCGCTGGCCGACCTGCGGCTGCACCACATCGGGTTCGTGTTCCAGGCCTATAACCTGATCCCGGTTCTGTCTGCCCGCGAGAACGTGGAATTTGTCATGCAGGTGCAGGGCGTGCCCGCCAGGGAACGCCGGCGCAAGTCGATGGCGATTCTGAAGGAGGTCGGGCTGGACGGCCTGGAGGACCGCCGGCCCGCGCAACTGTCCGGAGGCCAGCAGCAGCGCGTGGCGGTCGCGCGGGCCATCGTGAGTCAACCGAAACTCGTGCTTGCGGACGAACCCACCGCCAACCTCGACTCGGTGTCGGCGACCCACCTGATGGAATTGTTCCGCGAACTGAACCAGAACCACGGCGTGACCTTCCTGATCTCGACCCACGACGAGCGGGTCATGCGCTACGCGCGGCGGCTCATACGCATGCAGGATGGCAAAGTAATTTCTGATGAAATTCAGAAAAGTGTCTGAATGAAAAGATTTTACGTTCTTTTATCGCTGTGCCTTTTGACCCTGCCCTGCCGGGCGGAAACGGCAGCCACCGGTGCCGCACCGACGGGCGTGGACTGGTTCGTGGGCGGACACGCCAAGTACCGCCTCGTCTATCAGACCTGGCCCGGTGACAGCCTGTTTCATGAGGCCCTGGGCAGTTCTTCGGACAGCCATTTTCTGGAGGCCCGCCTGAAGCTCGCAGCCGATCGCGACCGCTGGGATTTCGGTGCCGACTACCAGTTCATTGGCGCCCATGCCGATACCCTCGGGTTGCCCGGAGACCTGCCCGGCCCGTTCTGGCCATCCGGCGACATCGCCAGCGACGAACGCCGGTGGTGGAACCTCACCTACCGTGTCGGCGACGACGACCGCACGAGCTTTGTGCACCGGCTGGACCGCCTCCACGTCGGCTATACCACGGCGCACACGGTGGTGCGCTTCGGGCGCCAGGCCATCAGCTGGGGCAACGGCCTGGTGTTCACACCGATGGACGTGTTCAACCCGTTCGACCCCGCCGCTGTCGACACCGAATACAAGAGTGGCGACGACATGCTGTACGGCCAGCACCTGTTCGACAACGGCGGCGACCTGCAGGGCGTGGCGGTCGTACGCAGAAACCCGGTCAGCGGCAAGGTCACCAGTGACCAGTCATCGCTGGCCGTCAAGTACCATGGATTCGTCGGACTGAACGAATACGACCTGCTGGCGGCCGAACACTACGGCGATCTGCTAATCGGCCTGGGGGGCAATGTCGCCCTCGGCGGAGCCATTCTGCGAGGCGACCTGACCTGGACCGAGTCGGAGCCTGGCGACGTGTTGTCCGGCGTGGTCAGCCTGAGCTACTCCTGGGCCTGGGGCGGCAAGAACGTCAGCGGTCTGCTGGAGTTCTACCACAACGGTTTCGGTCAGCGCGACGGCGCGTACGCGCCCGCCGATCTGCTCCGCAACCCGGCGCTTCTGCAGCGCCTCGAGCGCGGCGAGCTGTACACGCTCGCCCGCAACTACCTGGCAGCCTCCGCGACCGTTGAGATCACGCCCCTGTTCCTGCTGACGCCGACCTTCCTGGTCAACCTCGAAGATCCTTCCGCCCTGGGCCAGCTCGTCGCCCAGTACGATCTGCGGCAGGATCTGCTGTTCACCTGCGCGATCAACCTCCCCATCGGCCCGCCGGGGTCGGAGTACGGCGGCGTGGAGTCGCCGGTGGACGACCGGTACTTCTCGGCCGGTCCGAGCCTGTTCGCCCAGCTGGCGCTGTATTTCTGAACGCCTCGATCCGGCTGCGGCCGGACAGGACTAGCCCGAACATTGCACCAGCCGGACTTGGCTCTTTTCCCAAGATATTGAATCGTAACAAT
>CALKKN010000322.1 GCA_937995275.1 uncultured Lysobacterales bacterium
ACGCCGGGATAGGCGCCCGGCGTGTCGATAAAGGTCACGAGTGGCAGCCGAAAGCGGGCCGCCAGATTCATCAGCCGCAGGGCCTTGCGATACCCTTCGGGCCGGGGCATGCCGAAATTGCGGAAAATCTTGGCCTTGGTATCGCGTCCCTTCTGTTGCCCGATGAATACGATCGCCCGGCCCCGAAAGCGCGCGAGACCGCCCACGATGGCGTGATCGTCGGCAAACGCGCGGTCGCCGTGCAATTCGTAAAACTCATCGAAGATCTTTTCGACATAGTCCAGCGTATGGGGCCGCAGTGGATGACGGCTGAGCTGTGCAATCTGCCAGGGGGTGAGATTCCGGAAGATGCTCTTGATTTCCTGGCGCATCTTGGCCTGCAGGCGCTGGATCTCCTCATCCAGGTTGATGGCATTGTCCGAGCCGACATTTCTGAGCTCGTCGATCTTGGCCTGCAACTCGGCGATCGGCTGCTCGAATTCGAGATAGTTGGAATCCATGGTGTCACTCACTCCCGCGAGGCTGCATTATAGCCCGAAGCGGGGCGGGCTGATCAGTCGATGCCCGCGTCCTGCCCGTCCGTCCGGCGCTGCGCCCGCCGCGGAATACGCGCCAGTTCCCAGTGGTGCAGGGCCCAGTCCCACAGGTCCGCAAGGCCCAGGTTCTGGGGACACTTGTGACCCAGGAATCGCAGGGCCGTGCCCAGCGCCTGTGCTGGGGGGAGGGCGGCTATCGGGTCGGACCGGAATCGTTTACTCAGTTTTTTCCCACCCTCGCCAATGGCCACCGGATGATGTGCATAGGCCGGCGTGGGCAGGCCCAGGCAGCCCTGGAGGTAAATCTGCCGGGCAGTGGACTCCAGCAGGTCCGCGCCGCGCACGACCTCGTTGACTGCCTGGAAGGCATCGTCGACGACCACGGCGAGTTGGTAGGCGGGCAGGCCGTCCGCGCGCCAGATCACGAAGTCCCCAACGGTCTCCTGCAGGTTTTCCCGCACGGGTCCCTGAATCGCGTCTTCGAAGCAGACCGATTCGCTGCCCGTCCGCAACCGCACCGCTCGGGGTATCTTGCCGGCGGGCAGCCCATTCCGGCAGGTGCCCGGATACACACCGGAGCGTGGCAGGTCGGAGCGGCTGCAACCGCACCAGAACGCCAGGCCGCCTTCCAGCAGGACGTCACGGGCAGCTTCGTAGGAAAACGAGCGCTGGCTCTGGAAGAGAACCAATTCGTCCGGCTGCATGCCAAATCGCCGCAGATCGCTGATGATCCTGTCGGCGCTGCCCGGGACTTCGCGCGGAGGATCGATGTCGTCCACGCGCAGCAACCACCGGCCGCCGCGGGATTTCACCTGCAGAAAGCTGGCGACGGCGGCCAGCAGGGATCCGAAATGAAGATCGCCAGTGGGTGACGGCGCAAAACGCCCCACCGGCGCCCTGGAAGCGCCCGTTTGTTGCATGCGGGAAGCTTAGCGTCCCGCGGACTACTGCGCCAGAACCTGGGTGTTCTCCCGCAAGAACGTGCCGGCGACCAGTTTGACGCCGCACTGCCAGAGTACCGCGAGACTGGGAGTATCTTCGACCTCGTCCGCGATGATCGCGACCGCGCGCGGCTCGGTGGCTTCGACGATCTTGCGGATGACCTCCTGGTTCCGGGTGTTGGAGGTCAGTTTCTCCGTCAGCGCAGGATGCAGCTTGACGAATGAAATATCGAGGTGCTCGAGCAACTGCAGGCAGCGGCGCTGGCCGTCAAAATCGCTGACGGACAGGCGGCAGCCCAGAGGTTGGAGTTCCTGGATCAGGCGCTGCGCCGGCCGCAGGCTGCCCTGAGCCGCCTCAGCCGTGATCTGCAGTATGACCTTGTCGCCGGCGGCGCAGGCCGACCGCAGCTGGTCGGCGAACCAGCCGGGAAATGCGTAGTCCAGGATCGAGTTCGCGCTGAGATTGACGATCTGGGGGGTCTCCGCTTCGGCCAGGCTGCTGAGCAGGCCGCCGAGCACCTGGCGATCGATCAGACCGGCCAGATCCTCGCGGTCGGCGACTTCCTGAAATGTGCTCCCTGCATGGTCACCGCTCTCCCCGCGCATGAAGGTTTCGTTTTCGAACAGTGGCTCGCCCTCGCCGTCCAGGTCGATGATCGATTGTTGGACAGTGTAGAAGGCGTTTTTCTCCAGCGCATACCGGATGCGATCCACCCACTGGTGGTCGCTGTCCATGGAGCTGACGGCAGCGAGCTGCGGCCGGTAGACCACCAGCTCGTCGCCGCGCTCCGCGGCTTCAGCCTGTGCCTTGCGGGCACGGGAGATGATCTCGGAGGCATCCACCACCAGCCGGCCGACATTGCTGAGGCCGATGCTGCAGGAATTCGTCAGCGAATGGTCGCCGAGTTCGACGATGTGCTGGCGGCAGGCCGCGAGGATCGCTTCTGCCATGGCTTCCAGTTCCGCCTTGGTCCGGCGGTGCGCCAGGACCGCGAAGCCGCGATCGCTGATTCGCGCAGCTACGTCTTCGGTCACCAGGCTGGTTCGTATGACCCCGGCGAGGTCCGCGATAAACGCATCGATGGCGTCGACGTCGAGTTCTTCCTGAAGTGCCTTGAAACCATCCGGCTCGATATACAGCACGCCTGCCGTGCCTTCGCCGTCGCCGCCGGCCAGCCAGGACTCGAGCCGGTCGGTGAACGCCTTGCGGTTATGCAGCTGAGTCAGCGGATCGGTCAACCGCAGGCGCTCCAACTCTGCGGCCATTTCATTGGCGGCGTCCTTGTGCTGCACCATCATCTGCGTGCAGTCCTCATCATCGTAGCGGGCCGGCGAAAACGTCACGCAGGCTTCCAAGTGGCTGCCATCCGGTCGCGTCACCCGGACGTCCAGCGCCTCGGCCGGGAATGAGCCCTTCGAAAAACCCTTCAGCAGATTCCCGAGGTTCGTTTCCCCGGCGTCGAACG
>CALKKN010000323.1 GCA_937995275.1 uncultured Lysobacterales bacterium
TACCATCAAGGCGACCACGCCGGAGGCAAACGATATCGCGGCCGGCACCAGTCCGAACGCGGCGCCGGCGATCGCCATCGCCATGACCCCCGTAGCCAGCACCGCCTTGCGGCGGTCGGGAATGCTGATTGAACGACCGGCCAGCGGCACGCAACCGAATTCCGACCCGAATACAGCCAGCGCGTCCGCCGCGCCCTGCAGCAGCAGGACGTCGCCCGCCTGGATGGCGGTCGAGCGCAGGCGCCTGATCGACTGGCGGCCGCGGCGGGAGATGGCCAGCAGATTCACCCCGAAACGGGCCCGGAACCGCACGGACGCCGCCGAACGTCCGATCAGCAGGGAATTGGCCATGACCGCCCATTCCTGCAATTCGATTTCAGCCGGGCTCCGCGCCTGGTCCACGGCGGAATCTCCGCCCCCTTCCGGCCGGCCGGTATCCCCCGTTCGAACCGAAGCAGCAATTTCGACCCGGCCGCCGTCGGCATCGTGCTCTTCGATGACCAGGCCGAGATTTCCGAATACCGATGCCAGCGACTCCGGCTCCGCCTCGATCACCAGGATGTCGCCGCCCTGCAGGATACGTTGTGCATTGGGCGCGAACACCCGAAACCGGTTCCGCACCATGCCGACGATTTGCGCATCGGCCTCCTGCAAAGCCTCCTCAACCTCCCGAATGGTCTTGCCGTCGGCTTTACCGCCGTCCCGAATCCGCGCCTCGGTGAGGTAACGGCCGGTATCGAACCGCTCTCCGGCGCGCTGCTCGCGGCGCGGCACCACCCGCCACCCGGCCATCGCGAGGAACAGCAGGCCGCCCAGGGCCACGCCGGCACCGACCGGCGTGAAATCGAACATGCCAAAACTACCGGCGCCGGTCTGCGCGCGGAAACCAGCCACGATCATGTTCGGCGGCGTTCCGATCAGTGTGGTCATGCCGCCCAGAATGGTGCCGAACGAGAGCGGCATCAGCACCTTGCCCGGCGGCAACTCGAGCCGGGCCGCCAGTTGAATTCCCAACGGCATCAACAGCGCCATTGCCCCCACGTTGTTCATGAACGCAGAGAGCACCGCGCCGAGACCGACAATGGCGGCGATCGTGAGCGTGGGTCCGCCGGACGCGGGCAGAACCCGTGTAGCCAGCGCATCGACCGCCCCGGTCGATTGCAGCCCCCAGCTCAGCACCAGCACGCAAGCCACGGTGATGACGGCCGGGTGGCCAAAGCCGAGAAAAGCACCGGTGGAGGGCACCAGGCCCAGAAACACGCTGACCAGCAACGCCCCCAGCGCAACGACATCGTGGCGCCACCGGCCCCAGATGAACAGGACCAGCGTGACCGACAGCACACCTAGAATCTGGATCTGATCGAGGGTCACGGCAATCTGCGCCCCGGGTTGGAGTGCCATCAGCATACCGCAGTCGCGCAATCCGGGACGTGGTCGGCGCGGGGCCCGGCCGAGTCGCGACTTCAGGCGACCATGCTGCGCAACATCCAGGCGCAATTATCGTGCGCTTCCATGCGCTGTGTCAGCAGATGGACCGTCGGCTCGTCGGTGGCCGCTCAGGCCACGCCGATGACTGAACGCGCGTTCCGCATTCGACTAGGGACGGATGCCGGCGGTCACTGGCTGGCCGTGCCGACGCGAGGCAGCAGACGGCCGGCAGCGTGCGCCAGCACCTTCATCCAGCGCACCAGTGCGCGGCCCAACGCGGCCGGCCAGTGCCGGATGATGTCGAGCCAGGTGTAAATGGTCGGCAACAGAATCAGGCTGACAAAGGTGGAGAACAACAGTCCGCCGACGATGGCCCGGGCCATCGGGAAATACGGGGGCCCGTCGCCGCCGATCTGAGTGGTGCCGATGCACAGGGGCGTCAGGCCGAGCACCGTGGTGCCGACGGTCATCAGGATCGGCCGCAGACGCTCTTCGCCGGCCCTCAACAGCGCCTCTTCACGCGACAGACCCTGCAGACGCAACTGGTTCACGTGGTCGATCAGCACAATGCCGTTATTCACTACCACGCCGATCAGGATCAGGATGCCGATCATCGCCATCAGCGTGAACGTCGTGCCGGTGATCAGGAAGAACCAGAACACGCCGATCACGGAGAACAGGATCGTGCAGATCATGCTGGCCGGGTAGATCAGCGACTCGAACTGGGCCGCCAGCACGATATAGATGATGGCGATCGCCAGCAGAATGTTGAACAGCATTTTCTGCATGGCTTCCTGTTCGTCGTCAAAGCCGCCGCCGAATTCCCAGCCGTAGCCTGGCGGCAACTGCATCTGTTCCATGCGCACCTTGATTCGTTCCCGGGCCTCTTCCGCCGTGATGCCGTCGACCTGGGCGGTGACCCGTAGCCCGGTCTGCCGGTCGATACGCCGGATTTCAGTTGGGCCACTGGTTTCCGACAACCGCACCAGTGACAGCAGGGGCACATCGTCGCCGGCAGCGTTGCGCAGTTTGAAGTCCCTCAGGTCGCCCAGATTTTCGCGGTCGGATTCGCGCAGCTGCAGGCGAACCGGGACTTCGCCTTCCTCGCCCTTGTACTCCCGCAGATCGATGCCGCGGATCGCGATGGCGACCGCCTGCGCCACCTCCTGGGTCGAGAAGCCCAATAGATTGGCCCGCTCACGGTCCACGTGCAGCTGCACCTCCTGGTCGCCGGCCCCCGCTTCCGATACGACGCTGCGGAGTCCGTCTACCTGCGAAAGCGTGCGCACCACGTCCTCGGCCAGGCGTTGCAGCAGTTCGCTGGACGAGCCTGTCAGCGTGACGTTCAGATTTTCCGTGCCGCCTACCCGATCGAAACCGAAACTCGGCCGGCCGATCGCGATCTTCGGCAGTCCTTCCATGATTCTCTTGCTGATTTCCTGCGAGGACAGCTTCGCTTCGTCGTCGTCCGTCAGCAAGATCGCCGAAAGCGTGTTGGCGGATCCCTGCTCGTCGTAATAGGTGTAAACGGCCCGGATTTCGAATTCTTCCTGGTTTGCGTACAGGAACTCCTCGATCCGGTCGACCGACTCCTTGATCTTCTCCAGCGGGTACTGGCCATTGAGGTGATAGCTCAGATACAGCTTGCGGGTCTGGTCCTGCGGGAACATGTCGGTCTCGACCAGCGACATGGGCACCGCAGCGGACACCAGGGTGAGCAGCACCATGCCGGCCGAGGCCCAGCGGTGGCGCAGCGTCCACCCGAGCAATCGAACGTAGCGATGCTTGAGCGCAGCGACTAGTCGGTTCTGCTTCTCCGAAGACGGTTGATCGAGGCGGGTTGCCAACAGCGGAATGATAGTCTGCGCGATGAACAAAGATACCGCCAGCGACACCACGATGCTGGTGGCGACGTGCGTCAGAAAGATGGAGATCTGGTCCTGTTCGCCGAAGATGATCGGGAGGAACACCGCCGCGCTGGTCAGGGTGCCAGCAGCAACGGCCAGGCCAACGGCTCTCACTCCCCGCAATGCGGCCCCCTGCGGATCGCCAGGCGTGTTCTCGTGTTCGCGATGGATACTCTCACTCACCACCACGGCGTTGTCGACCAGCATCCCCACCGCGAGCATCAGGCCCATCATCGACAGGATGTTGAGGGACAGGCCCAGGAAGTACATCACGCCCAGCGTGACCGTGATGGCGACCGGCACGGCCATGGACACCATCAGCGTCGTCTGTA
>CALKKN010000324.1 GCA_937995275.1 uncultured Lysobacterales bacterium
TGCGCCGGCCGCGTCACGGCCGTGCTGCGGGACCGGGATGGCGGCGGTGACATTTTCAAATCCTGGTCCGGATGGATGACGTAGGGCGGACCAATGCCGTTCCAGTCCGCGACATCGCGCCAATCCAGCCCGAAATTGAAGGCGATCGCGTACAATGAGTCGCCGCGCCGCACCCGGTAGCGCCCGTCGGCGGTCAACTGGTAATCCTGCGCTCCGGGTTGTCGTTGTTCCGGGGACCAGGCAGGGCCGCAGCCATGCAGCACGGCGACCAGGGCACAGGCCAGCAGCGGCAGGAACAGGTTCCGATCGGGCCGTCGAAGGCTGCGGCCGCGCGCCTGGTTGATTCGGGTGCAGCGCACGACGACGATCAGGACAAACCGCTCAGCATCGGGACGAATATCACGCCGCCCAGGTCTTCCTCGTCATAACCCTCCTCGGTGCGGCGAATCGCCAGCAGCCGCTGCATGCCCCGCCTCTCGATCGGCGCGACGAGTACGGCGCCGACCCGCAGCTGCCTGATGAGTTCGATCGGCACCTGGATGGCCGCCGCCGTCACGATGATTCCGTCGAATGGCGCCTGGCTGGGCCAGCCAAGGTGGCCGTCTGCGTGCCGCGTGTAAATGTTTTTCAGGCCGAGCTTGTGAAACCGCCGCCGCGCCAGTTTGAGCAATTCCTCGATTCGCTCGACGGTGAAGACCTGCGGAATGAGACTGGCCAGAATTGCCGCCTGATAACCAGAGCCCGTGCCGACCTCCAGGACCTTGTCCGGTGAACCGCCATCCAGCACGGCCTCGGTCATCCTGGCCACCACCCAGGGCTGTGAGATGGTCTGGCCGAGCCCGATGGGGAGCGCGGTGTCTTCGTAGGCCCGGCTGGAAAGCGCTTCGTCGACGAACTCGTGCCGCGGGGTCGAGGCAATGGCGCGCAGGACGTCTTCGTCCCGGATGCCGTGCTCGCGCAGGCGGCGTACCAGCCTGTCGCGCGTTCCCTGAGAGGTCATTCCAATGCCGCGCGGCGCACCCTTCGGGTGTTTCCTGTGAATCATGTTCCGCTCCCCTCAACTGTGACGCCCTCGGTGGAGATTTCCGACACCCAGCCCGCGACCTGGTCGAGTGCCTGGTAGCGCGTAAGATCCACATGGATGGGTGTGATGGATATATAGCCTCGCCGCACGGCGTCGAAATCCGTCCCCGGCCCGGCGTCCTGCCCCGGCCCGGCCGGACCGATCCAGTACATCGGGTTGCCCCGCGGGTCAACCATTCGGATGACCGGCTCCGCCCGGTGGCGGTGCCCCAGCCGGGTGACTTCGAAGCCGCGAATTTCGGACCAGGGCAGATTGGGCACGTTCATGTTGAGAATTGTATCGGCCGGCAGCGGATCCCTGCGCAGACGTTCAACGAGCAGTGCGACTGCCTCGGCAGCCGTGCCGTAGTGTTCCGGCGGTTCCACGACAACCAGTGACACGGCTATGGCGGGCAACCCGAGGAACCGTCCCTCCATGGCGGCCGCCACGGTGCCTGAGTAAATCACGTCGTCACCCAGGTTGGGCCCCGAGTTGATGCCGGAAATAACGATGTCCGGGTCCTTCTCCAGCAGGCCGGTGAGGGCGAGGTGTACGCAATCCGTCGGGGTGCCGGTGACGCGGAACTCCCGCGTGCCGATCTCGCGGAGCCGCACCGGCGAATCCAGCGTCAGCGAGTTGCTCGCCCCGCTGCGGTTCTGGTCGGGCGCAACGATCGTCACCCGCCCAATCGCGCGCATCCGATCGGCGAGGACTTGAATACCCCGCGCTTCGATCCCATCGTCATTGCTGATCAGAAAATGCATGCCGATTCGACTCCGCCCCGCACCGCGCGGGCCGGGTTCTGTTCCCCTGAATTCACTGAAAAGTCCCGAACACTGGTATTGTAAGGCCTCGGCGGGCCGACTGAAATGAAATCAGGTAACGACAAACCGGATAAAGACCTGTTCCGGCAGGCGATGGCGGACGTCAGGCCGCTGCGCGCGCCCGACCGCATCGATCCCGTACCGTCCCGGCCGGCAGCCGTGCCGGCCCAGCAGGAAGCAGACGACCGGAAGGTGCTGCGGGACCTGCTCGCGGAGGGGCCGTCCGAGGAGCACGAGACGGGCGAAGAACTGCTGTTTCTCAGGCCCGGTTATCAATCCCGGCTGTTACGGCGCCTGCGCCGCGGGCATTACAGCGTGGCCGACAGCATCGATCTTCACCACATGGATGTCCCAACTGCAAAAAAGGTCCTGCTCGACTTCATCGAACACTGCGTCAGCCAGCGGCGGAGCTGTGTCCGTGTCGTTCACGGCAAGGGCCTGCGATCCCGTGACCTGCCGCGGCTTAAATTGATGACCGGGCGGGTCCTGCGTAAACATCCGCAGGTTATCGCGTTCGCCTCCTGCCGCCCCGTCGACGGCGGCACCGGCGCCACCAACGTGCTGCTGAAGGCCCGCCAGGAAGCCGGCAGGTGACGGGACTGCTGGTGCTGGTCCTGGTGGGCCTGGCCGCCGTTGCCTGGTGGCGCCTGCTGCAGGGCAAGGAACTGGCCCGGACTGCGGCAGCGGCGGTCTGCCGTGAACATGGCCTGGTCCTGATGGACGACACCGTCGTGCTGCACGCCGTTCAGTTCAAGTCCGAGGACCCGGTACACGCCTGGGGCCTCAAGTACCGCTTCGATTTTGCCCGCAACGGCATCCTGCGCCATGGGGGTACGGTGCTGGTGGCGCCGGGCCGGGCGCCGACGGTGATCATCGAGACGGACGGCGGCCCGTTGATTCAACAGCTCTGACGGGGTTGGCGGAACGCCGCACCCGGGGGTTTACTTGACGACCTTGAGGTGCGCGCGTTTGGCGTGCTTCGGCCCGTCATCACCTCCGCTGCCGTCGGGCGGGGGCGCGTCATCGTCCTGGGCGAACATCATGCCCTGCCCGTTTTCCTTGGAGTAGATCGCGAGCACCGACTCGACCGGCACCGACACGTTGTGCTGGCGGCCCGAGAAGCGCGCGTTGAAGGTCACCCATTCGTTGCCCATGTCCAGCTCGCGCACGGCCGCCTGATCGACGTTCAGAATGACCTTGCCCTTCTGGATGGCGTGTTCCGGAACGTCGACGTCGCTAACGCCCGCATCCACGAGGATGTGCGGAGTCATGTTGTTATCGGTGATCCACTGGTACAGGGCCCGCAGCAGATATGGCCTGTTGGAAGTCATCCCCACCCGCGTGTACCGCGTGTGTCAGGCGGCCAGGACCAGGTCTCGCTCCGCCTGGGTGAGGCTGGCCTTGAACGATGCACGCGAGAAGATCCGGTGGGCATAGGCCTCGACGGACGCACCGGGTTTGCCGAGCTTGACGCCGTAATGAGAAAGGCGCCACAGCAGGGGCCCAAGCGTGCAGTCGACCAGACTCAGCTCGTCGCTGAGGACGTATTCCGACACCTGGAACAGTTCGTTGGCCGCGATGATCCCCTCCTTCAACTGCTTGGCCGCCTGCTCGGCCTTCTTGCCGGACGAAGCCTCGATGAGCCGCGCCAGCGAATACCAGTCCCGCAGAACCCGATGATGCACCAGCCGCAGCTGGGCGCGGGACACCGGGTCGACCGGCATCAGCGGCGGATGCGGATAACGCTCGTCGAGATAGTCGTTAATGACGCCGGCGTCGTAGAGCACGAGGTCGCGGTCCACCAGGGTCGGCGCCTCGTTGTAGGGATTCAGCTCCGCCAGATCGGCCGCGGCCGACTCGTCCTCGGATACGTTGACGATCTCCACGTTGATGCCTTTTTCGGCAAGGACGAAGCGCACCCGGTGACAATCCAGGGATATTTCGGACGAATACAGGGCCATGGTCGAACGGCCGCGAACGGATACTGCCACCTCGTTCTCCTCGATCAGGGCTGCCCGCACGCCCGGCGGGTAGCCATTACGGCGGCGCTCAATGGACGTCCCGCCAGTATTCTGCCTTGAGCGCGTAGCTCGTCAACGCGAACACCACGAGGAACAACAACACCCAGATTCCTACGTTGCGCCGCTTGAGTTCGGCCGGCTCGCCCAGGTACTCCAGAAACGTCACCAGGTCGCGCACGGTCTCTTCGTAGTCCTCGGGAGACTGCATTCCCGGCTGCGCCAGTTCCAGGCGCTCGACGGTCGGTTGCCCGTCGTGTTCGACGATCACCGGTTCCTGTATGCCCTGCAGCTGCCAGAGGACGTGCGGCATCGAGGCGTTGGGCAACACCACGTTGTTCCAGCTGCCGGCCTCGTCGCGGTAAAAGCTCAAGAAGTAGGTGTAGAGCCAGTCGGTTCCGCGGGCACGAGCAGTCAGCGAAAGGTCCGGCGGCGCCTTGCCCAGCCAGGCCTCGCCGTCCGCGGGGCGCATCGCGACCTCCATGGTGTCACCGATCTTCGCGTCGGCGAACATCAGGTGCTCCTTGACCAGGTCCTCACCGAGACCGAGGTCTTCGGCGAGGCGGTTGTACCGCATGTACGATGCGCTGTGGCAGGACATGCAGTAGTTCACGAACAGGCGGGCGCCCCGCTGAGCGGCGGCGGTGTCCCGGATATTGACGTTGGCGTGCTCGAGCGCTGCGTCGCCGGCGGCGATGGCGCTGCCGGAGACGCCGGCCAGTGCAACCAGGCTGCAGAGCATTATGAGAACGTTCTTGTTCATCAGTGGGTCAACCTCTCTGGCAGCGGCTTCGTGCTGGCCCGTGGGCTGAGGAAGTACAGGAGCACGAAGAACGCGAAGTAGACAAACGTCCACACGCGCATTTCAATCGTCTGCGCCGGTGTGCCTTCAGACATGCCGAGCATGCCGAGGCGAACGAACGCGATCGCGAACAGGGCCAGCATGACCTTGTACCAGAGCCCCTTGTAACGAATGGACTTGACCGGCGACCGGTCCAGCCAGGGCAGGAAAAACAGGATTCCGACTGCGGCGAACATCAGGATCACGCCCATCAGCTTGTCGGGGACCGCCTTCAGAATCGCGTAATAGGGCGTGAAGTACCACACCGGCTTGATATGGGTCGGGGTCACGAGCGGATCGGCCGGGACGAAATTGTCATGCTCCAGGAACAGGCCGCCCGCCTCCGGCCAGAAGAAAATGACGAAGGCGAATACCATCAGGAACATCGAAATCCCGAAGGTGTCCTTGATGGTGTAGTAGGGGTGGAACGGGATACCGTCCTTCGGGATGCCGTTCTCGTCCTTGTTGGCCTTGATCTCTATTCCATCCGGGTTGTTGGAGCCGTTTTCGCGCAGCGCGACCAGGTGCAGCAGCACCAGCCCCAGGATCGCCAGCGGCAGAGCGATCACGTGGAGCGCGAAAAACCGGTTCAGCGTTGCGTCCGAGATGAAGTAGTCACCGCGGATCCACTCCGTCAGGGGTTCGCCGATGCTGGGAATCGCGCCGAAGAGATTGATGATCACCTGCGCGCCCCAGTAGGACATCTGGCCCCAGGGCAGTACGTAGCCCATGAACGCCTCGGCCATCAGCGCGAGGTAAATCAGCATGCCGAAAATCCAGACCAGTTCGCGCGGGGCGCGATGCGAGCCGTACAGGAAGCTGCGGAACATGTGCAGGTAGACCACGATGAAAAAGAACGACGCGCCGGTCGTATGCATGTAGCGGATCAGCCAGCCCCACTCGACGTCGCGCATGATGTATTCGACCGACGCGAACGCTTCGGCCGCGGACGGCTTGTAGTGCATGGTCAGGAAGATGCCGGTCAGGATCTGGATCACCAGCACGACCAGCGACAGAACGCCCATATAGTACCAGAAATTGAAATTCCTGGGGGCGTAGTAGCCCGTCATCGTGGCTTCCCAGAAGGCCGTGACGGGCAGCCGCTGATCGACCCAGTTCAGGAATGCATTACCGCTCTTGGCGAGGTTGCTGGCAGGCTTGGCCATCAGACCGCTCCTTCCGGATTGACCCCGATGATCAGCGTGCTGTCATCCAGGAAACTGTAGGGGGGGATCCTCAGGTTGGCGGGCGCCGGAACGCCCCTGTACACCCGCCCGGCCATGTCGAACTTGGACTTGTGGCAGGGGCAGAAAAACCCGCCCTTCCAGTTGTCGTCGAACGGCTGGGGGCCAACCTGCGGCACCAGCTGCGGCACGCAGCCGAGATGCGTGCAGTGCATGTTGACGACGAGGTACTCGTCCTTCAGGGCTCGGGATTCGTTCTGTGCGAATGGCGGCTGTTCGGATTCCTGCGACTCGGGGTCGCGCAGGTCATTGTCGACCTCGGGCAACAGCGCCAGCGTCTCGGGCGACCTGCGCAGCACACCAATCGTCTGGCCGCGCCACTGGACTTTTACGATCTGACCCGGATCCAGGCCGTCCAAAGAAACCTGGACGGGCGCTCCGACCGCCTGCGCCTTGGCGCTCGGTTTCCACGACTTGATGAATGGAACCGCGGCGAACCCGACTCCCACGGCTCCGACCGCCGAAGTGGTGGCGACGAGAAACCGGCGCCTTCTCTTGTTCACGCCATCAGTTGGCATCTGTTTCTCCAGCTGGATGAGAGCTCTGCAGGAATCATCTGTCCCTTTCTTGGGGCCCGGGTACGGGTCCGTCGACGCGCCGGCCGTTGCGGCGGGCGCCGATAGTAGTGGCCCGGCCCGGTGTCAAACGGGCATTTTATCCGAAAGGGGCCATGTGAAACAATGTATTTGCCGATAGAATGGTAGTCAGCCGGGCCCGCAGCGGGCCTGCCGCCGGATCGAAACACAGCCAGGCGCCCAGCCCATGTCCAGAATGTCAGAAATCCTCGTTTTCTTGTCCCGGGCCGTGGTGACGGGGCTCGCGATCGCCTTCCTGGTGGTCTATTTCTGGCCGAGCCTGGCGGAACGCCTCGATGGACGGCAGGCGCGCGAGCCCGAACCGGCCCCGATCGCACCTGCGTCTTACGCTGACGCGGTCAACCGCGCGGCCCCGGCCGTGGTGAGCATCTACACGCGCGCGCTGCTGCCGCAATCCATGGACCCCGACATCCAGCGCCGCCTGGGACCCCGTTACCTGTACCGGATGCAGCACGACATGGGGTCAGGCGTCATCGTCAGCGAGGACGGCTACATACTGACCAATCACCATGTCATCAACCTGGTGCAGAACATCCGCATCGCCCTGTTTGACGGCCGCATCGTGCCCGCCAGCGTCGTGGGTTCCGACCCGGATACCGATCTCGCGGTGCTCAAGGTCAAACTGGACGGCCTGTCCCCCGCTCCGCTCGCCGACTCACCGGACGTGCGGGTCGGCGACGTCGTGCTGGCCATCGGCAATTCGCTGGGGCTCAGCCACACGGTCACCATGGGCATCGTCAGCGCGACGGGCCGTAACGACCTGCGATCTCTGCCGTTCGAGGATTTCATCCAGACCGATGCAGCCATCAACGCGGGCAACAGCGGCGGCGCCCTGATCAACGCCGACGGCGACCTGATCGGCATCAGCACGCGCCAACTGGGTTCGACGACGGGCGCCCAGAACATCGGCTTCGCCATTCCCGTGTCGCTGGCGAGAAACGTGATGGAGCAGATCATCGAATACGGCTCGGTCCGCCGGGCCTGGCTGGGCGCCAGCTTCGTGGACATTCGCCCCACGCTGCAGCCCGATGGCAGCCTGGCCCGGGAAGGCATCGCGGTCGGCTGGGTCGACGAACTCGGACCCGCCTGGAACGCCGGCATTCGCCAAGGCGACATCATACTGGCCATGGACGAAGAGGCCGTGAGCGACGCCAACCAGTTTCAGCTCGCCATTTCGCAACGGGAACCGGGCAGCACCGTGGAACTCGAGGTCAACCGGCGCGGCGAAACCTTTCAGACCTATGCGAGCCTGATCCAGCAGCCGCCGCCGGAGTAGGGACCGGCCCGGCCGGGGAGTGCGCGCCGCGCGCCCGGCCCGACCCTCAGGCGCGGGGCAGGGTCACGCCCGTCTGGCCCTGATACTTGCCGGCACGGTCGGCGTAGGATTGCTCGCACACCTCGTCGGATTCGAAGAACAGGAACTGGGCCACGCCCTCGTTGGCGTAGATGCGCGCCGGCAGCGGCGTCGTGTTGGAGAATTCCAACGTAACGTGGCCTTCCCATTCAGGCTCCAGCGGCGTGACGTTCACGATGATGCCGCAACGCGCATAGGTGGACTTGCCCAGGCAGATCGTCAACACGTTGCGGGGGATGCGGAAATACTCGACGGTGCGTGCCAGGGCGAACGAATTGGGCGGAATGATGCACACGTCGCCCGCAAAATCGACGAAACTGCTCTCATCGAAATGTTTCGGGTCGACAATCGCCGAATTGATATTCGTGAAGATCTTGAAGTCGGGCGCACAACGTACGTCGTAGCCGTAGCTCGAGGTGCCGTAGGACACGCAGCGCCGACCCGGCTCGGATTCGCGGACCTGGCCCGGCTCGAAGGGTTCGATCATGCCGTGGGCCGCAGCCATCCGGCGAATCCAGCGGTCAGATTTGATGCTCAATTGCGTATCCTCCAAATCGTCCGCCCCGGCAACCGGCGA
The DNA here is from genome assembly GCA_937995275.1 of uncultured Lysobacterales bacterium. Lineage (GTDB taxonomy): Bacteria > Pseudomonadota > Gammaproteobacteria > Xanthomonadales > SZUA-36 > CALKKN01. The sequence continues at coordinate 8,518 of CALKKN010000324.1, forward strand.
TGCGTCAGGTGTTAAGGATGTTGATCTGCGGCAAACTTCCGGACAGGCTGCGAGGCGTGGCGGAAAGACGCGCGGCCAGGTTACGGGCGACGGCGCGATAGCGTGCGGTCAGCTCCGAATCCGGCGCGGACACCACGGTTGGCCGGCCGTGGTCCAGGTCCTCGCGGATCCGCAGGTCCAGCGGCAATTGCCCCAGCAGGGGCACGCCGTACTGCTCGGCCATCCACGCGCCACCGCCCGACCCGAAAATCGGCTCCTCGTGTCCGCACTGGCCGCAAATGTGCGTGCTCATGTTCTCGACGATCCCGAGCACCGACATCTCAACCTTGCGAAACATCTGCACCGCCTTGCGCGCGTCCAGCAGGGCTATGTCCTGCGGTGTCGTTACGACCAGGCAGCCGCTGACCGGCACCCGCTGCGCCAGCGTCAGCTGGATGTCGCCGGTGCCCGGGGGCAGGTCGACCACCAGGTAATCCAGGCTTTCCCAGTTGGTTTCCGTCAGTAGTTGCTGCAGCGCGGAAGTCACCATCGGCCCCCGCCAGATCATGGGCGTGTCTTCCTCGACCATGAATCCGATCGACATGACCTGCAGACCATGCGCCTGCTGCGGCACGATCCGGTTCCCGACGGTCTGTGGCTGCCCCCGGACGCCGAGCATGCGCGGCATGCTCGGTCCGTAGATGTCGGCGTCCAGCACGCCGACCCGGGCGCCGTCGGCCTGCAGGCCCAGCGCCAGGTTGACCGCGGTCGCGGACTTGCCCACCCCGCCCTTGCCGGACGCCACTGCAATGATGTTGCGGATCTGCTCGAGTGGCTTCAGGTCGCCCTGCACCGCATGCGCGACGACCTTCCAGTCGAGGTTGACGACCGCCTTGTCGATCAGCGCGTCGGCCTCGAGCCGGCCGGCGATGTCCGCCGCGAGTTCTTCCCGGATGCCCTGCAACGGATAGCCGGCGCGCAGGTCCACCGAAACACGGTCCCCGTCGATGCCCACACCGCGCACCCAGCCGAGGCTGACCAAATCGGCATTCGCGTTGGGATCGTCGATGCCGGCAAGTATTTCGCGGACGTGGGCTTCGGACAGTCGGGACATGGTTTTCGGGCCTGTAGGCTGCGTAGCTGGTGTCAAACCGCCCATTGTATAGTTTCGGGTGTCGATCGGAAACCACGGTCATGAGATAATTTGCGATTCTGCGGTGCGGCCGCGTCAGTACGACCGGTCAACCGCGCGACGCCGGCTTTTGCTATGACAGACAAACAACGACAAATACTGGTGACCAGCGCCCTGCCCTATGCGAACGGCGCGATCCACCTGGGGCACATGCTCGAATACATCCAGACGGACATCTGGGCGCGTTTCCAGCGCGCCCAGGGACACGAGTGTTACTTCGCCTGGGCAGACGACGCCCACGGCACGCCGGTCATGCTGTGGGCGCGGGCCGAGGGGAAGCCGCCCGAAGAACTCATCGACATGATGAACGAGGAGCACAAGCAGGACTTCCGGGATTTCGGCATCAGCTTCGACAACTACTCCTCGACCCACAGCGAGTACAACCGCCAGATTGTCGAGCACATCTACCGTCAGCTGGACGCCGCGGGCCACATCGAGCGCCGCTTCATCAAGCAGCTCTACGACGAGCAGGAGGGCATGTTCCTGCCGGACCGCTTCATTCGCGGCACCTGCCCCAAGTGCGGCACGCCGGATCAGTATGGCGACAGCTGCGAGTCCTGCGGCAGCACCTATGCGCCGACGGACCTGATCGAACCGCGCTCGGCGGTGTCCGGCAGTACACCGGTCATGCGGGAGTCGGAGCATTATTTCTTCCGGCTGGCCGATTTCGAAGCGCTGCTCGGGGACTGGACGACATCGGGTGCGCTGCAGCCGGAGATCGCCAACAAGCTGAAGGAATGGTTCACGGACGGGTTGCGGGACTGGGACATCTCCCGTGACGCCCCGTATTTCGGGTTTCGCATCCCGGGCACCGAGGACAAGTACTTTTACGTCTGGGTGGACGCTCCCGTCGGCTACATTGCGAGTTTTCGCGAACTGTGCGAGCGCGAAGGGCTGGACTTCGACGCCTGGTGGTCGCCGGCATCGACGGCGGAGGTCTACCACTTCATCGGCAAGGACATCGTGTATTTCCACACGCTGTTCTGGCCGGCCATGCTGATGGGGGCAGGCTTCCGGACGCCGACCGCCGTGTACGCCCACGGCTTTCTGACCGTAGACGGCGCCAAGATGTCGAAGTCGCGCGGCACGTTCATCCGGGGACGAACCTACCTGGATCACCTGAACCCCGATTACCTGCGGTACTACTTCGCCGCCAAGCTCGGTCCCGGCACCGGCGACATCGACCTGAACCTCGAGGATTTCGTACAGCGGGTCAATTCGGACGTGGTCGGCAAAGTCGTGAATATCGCCAGCCGCTGCGCGGGTTTTATCCAGCGGCACTTCGGCGGCAGGCTGGCGGACGACTTGCCGCGGCCGGAACTCTACGCCGATTTCGTCAGCGCCCGGGAGCGGATCGGGGCCGAGTTCGAGGAGCGCAACTACCAGTCCGCGATACGCAGCATCATGGCGCTGGCCGACGAGGCGAACCGCTACATTGACGATGAAAAACCCTGGCAGCAGATCAAGGAGGGCGGCCGCGAAGCCGAGGTGCACGGCGTCTGCAGCCAGGGCATCAACCTGTTTCGGGTGCTGATCACCCTTCTTGCGCCGGTACTGCCGTTCACCGCTGACCGGGCGGCGGCATTCCTGGGCACGCCGGTCGACGACTGGCAAGCCATTGACGAACCGCTGCTCGGCGCTGCCCTGAACACGTTCCAGCCGTTGCTGACGCGGGTCGATCCCGTCAAGGTCCAGGCCATGGTTGAACATTCGAAGGAGTCGCTGCAGCCGGCCGCCGCCACCGCCGAAGCCGCGGTGGCAACGGAGGTCGCGGATATCGAACCGGAGATCACCATCGACGACTTCACCCGGGTCGACCTGCGCGTCGCCCGCATCGTCACGGCTGAGACCGTCGAGGGCGCTGACCGGCTGCTGCGGCTCACGCTGGACATCGGCAACGCGACCCGGGCGGTCTTCGCGGGTATTCGTTCGGCCTACCAGCCCGCGGAACTCGAGGGCCGGCTGACCGTCATGGTAGCCAACCTGAAGCCCCGCAAGATGCGCTTCGGCGTGTCGGAAGGCATGGTGCTGGCGGCCGGGCCCGGCGGCAAGGATATCTTCCTGCTCGAGCCCGATGACGGCGCCCAGCCGGGACAGCGGGTCACGTGACGGGCCGTTGACAGAGTACCTGCTCGTTCTGGTCAGTACGGTACTGGCCAATAATTTCGTGTTGGTGCGGTATCTCGGGCTGTGCCCGTTCATGGGCGTGTCCGGCAAGCTGGAGGGTGCGATCGGCATGTCGGTGGCCACGATGTTCGTGCTGACGGTTTCCTCCGTATCCAGCTACCTGCTGAGCACTTACCTGCTGCGGCCGTTCGGGCTGGAGTACCTCTCGACGCTCGGCTTCATCCTGGTCATTGCCACGGTGGTGCAACTGACCGAGATGGTCATGCGCAAGAGCAGTCCCCTGCTGTATCGCGTGCTCGGCATCTTCCTGCCCCTGATTACGACCAACTGCGCCGTTCTGGGCGTAGCGTTGCTGAACGTGCGACAGCAGCACGACCTGCTGCAGTCGGCGCTGTACGGCTTCGGTGCCGCCACGGGATTCGGACTCGTGCTGGTGGCTTTCGCCGCGATGCGGGAGCGCCTGGCCCATGCCGACGTCCCGCGGCATTTCAGAGGTGCGCCGATCGCCCTGATCACGGCCGGGCTGATGGCGCTTGCGTTCATGGGCTTTACCGGGCTGGCGAATCTCTGAGGTTGTGTTGATCATGCTTGACGCAGTTCTGTGGTTCACGCTCCTTGGCGGCCTGTTCGGGCTCGGCCTGGGCTGGGCCGCACGGCGATTCCGCGTCGACTCCGATCCCGTTGTCGACCGGGTCGACGCCATCCTGCCGCAAACGCAATGCGGTCAGTGCAACTACCCGGGGTGCCGTCCCTACGCCGAGGCCATTGCAGCGGGCGAGGCGGACATCAACCAGTGTCCGCCGGGCGGTGAGGCGGGCATCCGTGCGCTGGCGGAGCTGCTGGGCGTCGAGCCGCTGCCGTTGAATCCCGAGCACGGCAGGGAGCAGCCGCGCCGGGTGGCCGTCATCGACGAAATCACCTGCATCGGGTGCACGCTGTGCATACAGGCCTGCCCGGTGGACGCGATCGTCGGTGCCTCGAAGCAGATGCACACGGTGATCGAGGAAGAGTGCACGGGCTGCGATTTGTGCCTGCCGCCCTGCCCCGTCGACTGCATCGAGATGGTCGTCGAAACCCCGTCACCGGATGAACTTGCCTGGCCCCTGCCGGCGGCCCGGCCGGGAGCGTCGATGTCACCCCCGAGGGCGGCAGCGGGCACCGGAGACCCATGATGCAGCAGGACCCGTTGGCAATGGCGGCCCAGGCCGGCAAACAGCTTCACAGCTTCCATGGCGGCCTGCGACTGCGTCATAACAAGGCCGTTTCCTGCGAGAGACCGATCATCCGGGCGGCGCTGCCCGAACGGCTTTTCGTGCCGCTACCCGGGAGAGGCGGCGAATACGGAGAGGCGCTGGTCGCCCCGGGCCAGCGGGTGCGCAAGGGCGATCCGATAGCCCGCCCCGGCCGGCGCGGAGGTGGCTGGCTGCACGCCCCGACGTCCGGGGCGGTCGAGGCCATCGCCGACCATCCGGTCAGCCACCCATCGGGCCGGGACGGTCCCTGCGTCGTGATCACGCCGGACGGTCTCGACGACTGGACGAAACTGAACCCCGTGCACGACTGGCAACAGGCTGAGCCGCCGGTCCTGCGCCAGGCGATCCGCGAGGCCGGCGTCGTCGGCCTCGGCGGGGCCGTGTTTCCGACCGGCGTAAAGCTCGCCGAAGCCAGCGAGCGCGGCATACACACGCTGATCCTGAACGGCGCCGAATGCGAGCCCTACATCAGTTGCGACGAAATGCTCATGCGGGAACAGCCGGGCTCGATCATCCTCGGCGCCCGCATCCTGCAACGAGCGATCGGCGCGGGGCGCACCATCATTGCGATCGAAGACCAGATGGGCGCGGTGCGGCAGGCCCTCGAACAGGCTCTCCGCGATGCCGGCGCCCCGGACATCGACATCGTCCAGGTCACGACGATTTATCCGGAGGGCGGCGAAAAGCAGCTGGTTCAGGTGCTCACCGGGCTCGAGGTCCCCGCCGGGGGCCGCCCGACTGACCTCGGGCTGCTGTGTCAGAACGTGGCGACAGCGACCGCCGCGGCGCGCGCCGTCACCGAGGGCAAACCGCTCGTGGAACGTATCGTAACCGTCACCGGGAACGGCGTGCGCAGCCCGCGCAACCTGCTGACGCCCATCGGCACCCCGATTGCCGACCTCGTCGAACAATGCGGCGGCTACGCCCCGGACGCGGCACGCCTGGTACTGGGCGGGCCCATGATGGGCTATACCCTGGCGACGGACAGCAACCCGGTCATCAAGGCCGCCAACTGCATCCTGGTGCTGACGGCCGGTGACATCGAGCCGCCCCAGCCCGAAATGCCCTGCATCCGCTGCGGCGAGTGCGCCCGCGTCTGCCCCGCCCTGCTGCTACCGCAGCAACTGGTCTGGACTGTCCGCAACGGCCTGTGGGACGAATCGGCCGACTTCGGTCTGTCCGACTGCATTGAGTGCGGCTGCTGTGACTTTGTCTGCCCGAGCCACATTCCGCTGGTCGAATGGTTCCGCCACGGCAAGCTGCGGCTGCGGCTGCGCGGCGAGGAGCGGCGCCGGGCGGACCTGGCCCGCGAGCGGTTCGAGGCGCGCGAAGCCCGGCTGGCCAGGATCAAGCAGGAACGCCGCCAGCGCATGGCCGAGAAGAAACGCAGGCTGGCCGATGATCGCGCCCGGCAGGAGGAGATCTCAGCCGCCGTGGAGCGCGCGCGCACGCGAGACCGAAGCGAGGACGAAACGTGACCCGCCGTTTCGATACCGGCGGGGCACCGCATTTTCCGCCGCAAACGACCGTGCGCCGGGTCATGGCGCAGGTAATCCTGGCCCTGGTTCCGGCCGTTGCGGCGCATGCCTGGTATTTCGGACCGGGCATTCTGGTACAGATCACGCTGGCGGTCGGCTTCGCCGTAGCCTTCGAGGCCGCGTCCCTGGCCCTCCGACGCAAGCCCGTCCGGCTGTTCCTGGGCGACTTCAGCGCCATCCTGACAGCCATCCTGTTCGCGCTCTGCATTCCGCCGCTGGCGCCCTGGTGGATAGCGCTGATCGGCATGTTCTTCGCGATCGTGGTCGCCAAGCACCTGTTCGGAGGTCTGGGCCACAATATGTTCAACCCGGCCATGGTCGGTTACGTGGTCGTACTGATCAGTTTTCCCCAGCCCATGACCGCCTGGCTGCCGCCGGCGCCGATCGCGGAATTCACGCCGGGGCTCGTGGACACGCTGATGGCCATCGGCACCGGGGCGGCGCCGGGAAACCTCACCTGGGACGCCGTCACCGGCGCGACGCCCCTGGACGCGATCCGCACCAGCGTGGCAACCGGGCGGATGATTGCCGAAGCTCGCCAGTCGCCGATCTTCGGCGATTTCGGGGGCCTCGGCTGGGAGTGGATCGCCAACTGGTATGCCCTCGGTGGGCTCTGGCTGCTGTGGCGGCGAATCATTTCCTGGCAGGTGCCGGTCACGATGATCGGGACCGTGCTGGCACTGGGTCTGGCCGCCTGGCTGGCCGACCCGAGCAGCAATCCCGCCCCGCTGCAGCATGTTTTTTCCGGCGCGCTGATCGTCGGCGCCTTCTTCATCGCCACCGACCCCGTCAGCGGCTGCACCAGCGCCCGCGGCCGGCTCGTGTTCGGCG
>CALKKN010000325.1 GCA_937995275.1 uncultured Lysobacterales bacterium
CGCTCGTCAGCACTAGCGCGGACGCCGACCCCAGAAATACCAGCCACTTGCTGACCTCTTTATCCGTGGCGAAGAGCAGCGTGACGAGCTGGGTCTTGTCCGCCATTTCCGCCACGAAAACGGCAGCAAAAACGGTCGCGAAAATCTTCCATTCCATACAGGTTCCTCGCTCAGGATGCGGTCTGCCGGGTCGGGGTCACCATCGTGCAACGCGACCCGCCAGCGGGCATTTGGTTTATACTCCGGCCCTTGCCAACAGCCCTTTCCATGTCAGTCACTATTATACGGTTACCAATCCATGAGTAATGCGGGACGCATCTGGTTCAACGGAAGGCTTCGGGAATCCGACGAATGTATGGTCCACGTGGGCAGCCATGCGCTGCATTACGGCTCCTCGGTGTTCGAGGGCATCCGTGCCTACGACACGCCGAAGGGTACCCGGATCTTCCGCGGCATGGATCACCTGCGCCGGTTGAAGTACTCGGCCGACGTCTACCGAATGCCACTGCCGTACAGCGTCGACGATCTGCACGCGGCCTGCCGCGAGACCGTTCGCGACAGCGGCCTGGCCAGCGCGTATATCCGCCCGCTGGCCGCCCGCGGCAACTGCGGACTGGGCGTGATGCCGAAAAGGATGGATGTCATCGACGTCGCCATCATCGTCAGCGCCTGGGGAGCCTATCTGGGCGAGAAAGGCCTGAAAAACGGCATCAGGGCCTGCATCACCTCGTGGAACCGCCTCGCGCCCAACACCATGCCCCCCGGCGTCAAGGCCGGCGGCAATTACCTGTCGAGCCAGTTGATCGGGTTCGAAGCCCGGGACCGCGGCTTCGAGGAGGGCATCGGCCTGGGCACGGACGGGCTGCTCAGCGAAGGCGCCGGTGAGAACATTTTCGTCGTGCTCAAGGGGCGGCTCCAGACGCCGCCGGCTTCTTCCTCGATACTTACCGGAATCACGCGCGATACCGTCATCATGCTGGCGGAACAGCAGGGTATCGAGACCCACGAGACACCGATTTCCCGCGAGCAGCTCTATGCGGCGGAGGAGATCTTCATGACGGGCACTGCGGCGGAGGTGACGCCGGTCCGCCAGGTCGACCACATCACCATCGGCAACGGCGGATGCGGGCCGCTTACCCGCAAGCTGCAGGATGCGTTTTTTGGACTTTTCAGCGGCCAGACCGAGGATCGCTGGGGTTGGCTGGAGCCGCTGTAAGTCCTATCTTCACGGTTCACCGCAACAGGACTGACAAAAAACGTCAACCCAACTGACACAAATTGGCCAGCCTCCGCTCCCGACTCATACAGGCTTCCAGGCGTTAATATTAAGTGACTGATTCAAAAGCTTTTCTTTTTTTGGATCTCTGTTGGCTTGAATCTTGCATCAACTGTTGCGAACTAACTGACTGGTAGCAGTTAGCGGGAAACATCGGGGCCCTGTCCCTCCTTGCCCAACCGGGGCCCCGATTTTCCCACTTCAAAGCCCCGGAACGGACACGGGAATCCAGGGAGTTATTGTCATCGACGACAGAATTCGAAGAGTTATTGGGGGATTGTTGCGACACTACAACAACAAGAATTTTCGCCGCCTGCAGCCTGACCATGAGGCGACGCCCGCGTACGTAATATCTGCCGCGGCGCGCCCTCATATAAGCTTGAAAGCGAGAGTGCTTGGGGGACAGGCAGAAACGATCATGCGCCACAGGGGTTCGATGCGCTGATCAACAAAAATGTCCGTCGTGCCCCGATAGCGGCATCGAATCAGGACATACAGCCAGACTTCGACCCGGCGTTCGCCGGGTTTTTTTTGACCAAAGAAAAATCCGGCGTGCGTTGCTGCAAACCGAGTCGCGATTTACGCGTTTCTGCGCGGATTACAGGGGTACGACGTTTTCCGCCTGGGGGCCTTTCAGGCCTTCGCCGATTGTGAACTGTACCTGTTGCCCTTCCTTGAGTGTCTTGCGGCCGTCCATCTGGATAGACCGAAAGTGGACAAACACGTCGCGCTCACCCTCGCGCGATATAAAGCCATATCCCTTGGCATCGTTGAACCACTTCACGGTGCCGACTATTTCATCTGACATCTTAACGACTCACTACTCTGCCATTTAAAAAACGGGCGCGTCGCCGCTGGCCCGCTTGCCGAATAATACACTCTGCTTGGGCGTGCTTCCACCGCGCCCGCGGCTGTCAGGCAACGCTCTTGATAATGTAGCCGCCGGACTTCTGATCGTGCTCGAGCGTCAACAGGCCCTTCGACTCCATCTCCTCCAACATTTTGCCGAATGACCGGAATCCGTGATAGGTCTCGTTGAAACCCGGCTTGCGGCGCTTCAGGGCCTGCTTGACCATGGAACCCCACAGTTTGTCCTCGTCGCCGCGCTCGGAAATCAGGTCGTCGATGGTCTCCAGCACCTGTTCGAAGGCTTTCTCGGCCCGCGCTTCCTGGCGCTCCTTCCTGGGCCGGTCGTCGCCGGCGTCCTTCCGCCCGTTGTTCTTTTTCTTGGCGGGCTTGCGCCGCTGCGCCTTGCGGATAAGGTCGTCGTAGTAGATGAATTCGTCGCAATTCGCAATCAGCAGGTCCGAAGTGGAGTTCTTCACGCCCACCCCGATCACGACCTTGTTGTTTTCGCGCAGCTTGGAAACCAGCGGCGAAAAATCCGAATCGCCCGAGATGATCACGAACGTGTCGACATGCGCCTTGGTGTAGCAGAGGTCCAGGGCATCGACCACCATGCGGATATCCGCGGAGTTCTTGCCCGACTGCCGGACATGGGGAATCTCGATCAGTTCGAACGAGGCTTCGTGCATGTTCGCCTTGAAGCCCTTGTATCGATCCCAGTCGCAATAGGCTTTCTTGACGACGATGTTGCCCTTGACGAGCAGGCGTTCGAGTACTTCCTGAATCTCGAACCGGGCATAGTTCGCATCGCGTACACCTAGCGCGATATTTTCGAAATCACAAAACAGGGCGAGGTTTTCGGTGCCGGAGGCCATGGAGGGACGCGTGTGTGGTTTGCATCATTTTACGGGATTCGACGGCGTCCTGCTGCATTGTTTTTGGCTGAATATCGTGAGTATGATGCGCCGATGGAAACAGCGACGGATGCCACGCCCTACTACCGCCTCGGACCGGACATGGTCCTGCAGGCTGTGGATTCGACCGGGCTGCTGACCGATGGGCGCCTGCTCGCCCTGAACAGTTACGAGAATCGCGTCTACCAGGTAGGCATCGAGCAGGGCGCACCCCTGGTCGCCAAGTTTTACCGGCCGGAACGCTGGAGCGACGACCAGTTAATGGAGGAGCACGAGTTCTCGCTCGAACTCGCCAATGCCGAAATCCCGGTGATCGCGCCGATGGTCATCGGCGGCGCGACGCTCTTTCGTCATGCGGATTTCCGTTTCGCGCTGTTCCGCCGCCAGGGCGGCCACCCACCGGAACTCGAGGACCGCGATACCCTGCAGTGGCTGGGCCGGTTCATCGGCCGCATCCATGCGGTCGGCCGCTCGAGACCCTTCGCCTGCCGCCCGGCACTGACCCCGGACCGATTCGGTAACGATTCCATCCAGACATTGCGGGAGGACGGCTGGCTGCCATCCCACCTGCACGAGGCGTTCGATACGCTCACGCGAGACCTGATCGAAAGCGTGCAGCGTCTCTGGGCAGAGGCAGGCGACGTCGGGCGCATCCGGCTCCACGGAGACTGTCACCCCGGCAACCTGCTGTGGCGGGACGGGCCGTTTTTCGTCGACATGGACGATTGCCAGTCGGGCCCCGCGATCCAGGACCTGTGGATGCTGCTGTCGGGGGAGCCCCCTGAAATGGCGCGCCAGCTCGGCGATGTCCTCGAAGGTTATGGTCAGTTCTGTGACTTCGATTTCCGGGAACTGCTGCTGATCGAGGCCCTGCGCACCCTGCGAATGCTGCATTATGCCGCCTGGCTGGCACGCCGCTGGGAAGACCCCGCATTCCCGATCGCGTTCCCCTGGTTCGACAGCCCCCGTTACTGGGAAAACCTGGTCCTCGATCTGCGTGAGCAGGCCGCCGCAATGCAGGAACCCGCACTGGCCCTCCCCGGCTGACGGCTTCGCGGCTGCGCGAAGCTCTGCTCCGGTGGATATCTACCGGAGCCGGAGGCAAAAGAGCCGAAGGCGAGAGCAGGGAAGCGAGACCTTTAGAAGGGCAGCGAGGTTCCTTAATAGTGCGGCGGCACCTCGTGCCCGGGCGGGCCGCCGGGCAGACTCGCGGCCTCCGCCAGGTCGTTCAGTCTCGTTTCGAGGGAATCCACCCGCCGGGAAAGCGCCATCAACTCCCGGTCCTGGCGGGCGATCACGTCGTTCAGTCGGTCGATCAGGTCCTCCTGAAACGCCAGCCGCGTCTCCAGCTCCTCCAGGCGGGATGTATCCGTGTGCCGGGGATCAGTCATTCGGGCTCCGGCGGTTCCCACAATTCCACGCGGTGGCCATCGGGATCGATGAACCAGCCAAAACGGCCGTAGTCATGTTCTTCGCGTTCTTCCAGCACCTTCGCGCGGCCGACCTTGGACTCACTCATGACAATCCTCCGTATTGGCCGCCATGTTACCGCAAGGCGTCCGGAGTGGTGAACATCGCGGCAACTGACCTGCCGGGTTGAATTTCCCGGCCAAATGTTTATCTAATAGAGGTGCACGCTGGCGCCATTGAATGTGAGGTATCGCCATGGCATTTGCAATGTCCACGCGTTCAGACATCCAGCACCTCTTCGGACCGCTCGAAGACCACCTGGCCAGTGAAATCCTGGAACTCGACCCCACCCTGGCTGAACTCGAGGTCGCGGCCGCGTACGCTGCCGGCATGACCGACGTCATGGGCGAGGAACGCACGCCGCTGTCGGGTAACGCCGCCCGGATTTACGAGATCGTCAACCGGGCAGAGGCGTTGGAGGAGGAAGAGGATCGGCGGATCTGAACGGCTTCAGGCCGGGCTGTCCGGGCCCGAGTGGTGAAGGGTTCGAAACAGCCAGTCACCGACCGGGTAGGTGATGTTGAAATTGTACCGCGTCATCAGGCGCGGGTCGTGGTGCCTCACGTGCAGACGGCGCAGTACGGCCAGTCCGGGAATGCGGCCGATCCGAGAGCGGGGATCGCAGTGGTAGGCGAAGTGCAGCCACTCGTAGTTGAGGAAGTAGGCGACTGCAGTGGCCAACGCGAGCCAGGCCACGTTCGCCGAGGCCAGGATATACAGCAGGATCCATAACGGCAGGCCGAAGCCCCCGATAAAAAAAACGATCATCAGGGGCGGGAACAACACGGCCTTGAAATCCCGACTGCTTTCGAAAGCCATCGCCCGGTCGGTGAAGAACCGATGATGTTGCTTCGCGTGTCGCTCGTAAACGAGCTTCAGACCGCGAACCGGCCGGTGCATCGGCCCCCGGTGACCGACGTACTCGGCCAGGTTCGAGTACAGCACCACCAGGGGCACGGTCAGCCACTCGAGGGCCGTCACGGCGTCCAGTTGCCAGATGCACAGCAGGATGACGCCGATACTCACTGCACTGGTGAAGGCCAAATGCAGCCACCCGCGATAGGCGCGGCCGATCTCCTCGCTCCGGTACCGTCCCCGGTAGCGGGCAATGGACTCGGGGGCCGGCACGCTTGCCGGCAGGTCCACTATGGCGCCCGAAATGCCGACTGCAGCACCAGTTGCATGTGATCCCAGGAACTCCGATCCGCCAGTTCGTTGTAACGCAGCGGTATGCCGTATTTTTCGCCGTTGATCGAGGCCTGGGGATTGCTGAAGCCGTGCAGCGCGCCGGGCAAGGCCACGAACAGGCAGTCCGCACTGGTCTCGCGCATCTCGGCCTTGAAGGCGGCCACCTCCTCCGCGCTGAAAAAGACGTCGTCTTCGCCATGGTAAACGGCAATCCGGGCGGACATCTCGCCACCTTCGCCTGCCGGCGCGATCGCCAGCGGCAGGGCGCCGTGAAAGGACGCCACGGCGTCCAGGTCGGCGCCGTAACGGGCCATGTGCAGCACGATGCCGCCGCCCATGCAATAACCGATTGCAGCTGTCCGCGACGCGTCGGTCGAAGGATGCGCCCTGAGTTCCGCCAGGGCCGCATTGAACCGGCCCCGCACGACAGCCATGTCGGCGAGCAGCGCGTTCATCAGTTGCCCCGCCTCGTCCGGATTACCCGCGAGCCTGCCGCCCCCGTACAGGTCGACTGCCATGCCGGTGTAGCCGAGTTCCGCCAGCATGTTCGCGCGGCGGCGCGCGTACTCGTTGTTGCCCCACCACTCGTGCACCACCAATACGCCGGGCCGCGCTCCCTCGACTTCGCCGTCCCAGGCGACATAGCCGTTCATCTCCACACCATCGGCTGAGTAGCTGAGTTCCTGTGATTGAATATTGGCCATCGGACTCTCACTCCGTTTGTCTTCGATCGATCCTGAACAGTGTACTGTAAACGGGCCGCGTAGGAGCCGCCCCCGCCACGTGGCCATTGCGATGGGCGCCCGTTGTCCCCAACTAGTGGGAATTGCAGAGGAATCCATTATGAACAATCCCGAGACGAGCAACGAAATTCGCATGGACACCACCAACCTGTATCGCGAGGAGGTGTTCACCGACAACGCCGTCGGCATGCTGCGCCGCCTGACCCCGGTCACCGTGGAAGGCGATCCCGATTCGTCGCGGGCGGTCCAGTTCGTCGGCTCCACGCAGGTGCTGACCTCGGCCGGCCCGATGCCGTTGTCCTTCGAGATCGAGGCCGGCTCTTTGACCCAAGCCGCCGACGCTTTCGGCGACGCCGCGAAACAGGCGTTCGAGAAGACCATGGACGAACTTCGGGAGCTCCAACGACAGCAGGCTTCCTCCATCGTCGTGCCCAAGGGCGGCATGGATCCGGCCGGCGGCATGGGGGGCGGCATGGGCGGCGGCAAGATTCACCTGCCCTGAAGGTTCAACACCGGCATGCGGCCCGAGGGAAACAGGCGAGCGACCTACGGTGGTCCTGCGACGGCGATCCTGTGTCTGCTGTTCGGTCTGGGGGCGGTTCCGGCCCTGGCCGAAGAACCCACCTGGCGCCAGGTCGAGCCGGCCAACCTGGTGTTCATGGAACTCCTTGAAGGTCGGGTCGTTATCGAACTGAATCCGGTCTTCGCACCGAAAACGGTGAACCAGTTTCGCGAGTTGGTGCAGGACCGGTTTTATGACGGGCTCAGTTTTTACCGTGTGATCGACGGCTTCGTCGCCCAGGGCGGTGACGGCAGCGACCTGGGCGAGCTCAGCGAGGTGCCCCTGATCGAGGCGGAATTCGAGCGGGAGTGGTCCGCCGACCTGCCCTTCACGGTCGTCCAGAAGCCGGACCTTTTCGCACCGGAGACCGGCTTCACGGATGGCTTCGCAGCCGCCCGGGATGCCCGCGGCGAAGCGATCTGGCTGACCCACTGCCCCGGCGTGGTCGCCATGGCGCGCAATGACGGCGCGGATTCCAGCCGTACGGACTTCTACATCGTCATCGGGCAGGCGCCGCGCTATCTCGACCGCAACATGAGCGTATTCGGCCGGGTCATTCAAGGCATGGAAGTGGTGCAGGCCATTCGCCGCGGCGCGCCCGGCGACAACGGCATCATCCGTGACGATGCGGCCGCCAGCCGGATCCGCAGCATGCGTCTGGGCAGCGATATCCCGGAAGAAGAACGACTGGCCGCCTACGTGGTGGACACCAACAGCGACGGATTCGCAGACCTCCTGCGGGACCGGCGCAAGCGGACGCAACGCTTTTTTCATCACCGCCCGCCGGAGGTGCTGGACGTCTGCCAGGTGCCGATGGCGGGCCGGCTGACGAAGTAGGCAGCCGGTGGTGGGCGCGATGAGCGAACAACTGCCGCACCTGCCCGCCGAGCGCGAGGGGATTTGAGTTGCGGAACGCCGGCCGGCTGCATGTCGTCGCGCCGCTCCTCGCCGCGCTGCTGCTGACCTGCGGCCGGTTGGCAGCCGATGGGGTATCGCCGACGCGCGTGAATGCCCCGGAACAACGGGACAAACCCTACCTGGTGCTGGTTTCCGTCGACGGTTTTCGTTGGGATTTCGCTGAACGATACGGTGCCGGGCACATCGCCTCGATAGGGATTCAGGGCCTGCAAGCAGAAGGCCTGCAACCGGTGTTTCCGACGCTGACTTTTCCAAACCACTATTCCATTGCAACGGGGCAGCCGCCGGCGCGGCATGGCCTCGTGGCCAACGAGTTCCCCAGTGAAGACCGCTCGCGATGGTATATCTACAAGGACCGGACAACGGTGGAGGACGGCACCTGGTACCTGGCCGAGCCGATATGGGTGACCGCCGAGAAACACGGCATGCTCAGCGCCGCCTACTATTTTGTCGGGACCGAGGCCGATGTCACAGGCGTCCGGCCAACCCACTGGCGCGCCTTCGATGCAGACGTCG
>CALKKN010000326.1 GCA_937995275.1 uncultured Lysobacterales bacterium
CATTAATGCAGAACGTAGCTTCAGATTCTCCTGCCGGACGGGATCGTCTTCAAGCGCATCCCATACACTTTCAAACTGTGTTTTCTCGCTCATGATCGTCGTCTCTCCGATATCTCTTTCAATGCGCGTTTCGCTGCTTCCAAATCCTGCTTGCTCGTTTTCTGGGATTTCTTTTGAAAGGCATGCAACACGTAAATCTTGTCTTCAAACGTAGCCATGTAGATCACGCGATACTGCCCTTCATCCTGGATACGTATTTCACGTACACCTTGCCCAATCGATTTCATTGGTTTCCAATCTGTTGGATCCAAACCATGCTGCAGGCGGTCGAGCTGGTGCCCAGCTTCCCTTTTTGCCTGTGCCGGGAATTCCCGAACTGTTTTTAGCGACGCGCCTAAGAACTCGATT
The DNA here is from genome assembly GCA_937995275.1 of uncultured Lysobacterales bacterium. Taxonomy (GTDB): domain Bacteria; phylum Pseudomonadota; class Gammaproteobacteria; order Xanthomonadales; family SZUA-36; genus CALKKN01. The sequence goes on from CALKKN010000326.1 coordinate 409, forward strand.
CCTTTCATCGGGCAATTATACTTTTACTTATATATTTATACAAGTAGCTGTATATTTGTTTGACAAGCGAGATCGATACGGGTTGTAAACTTTAGTAACTGATCGAGTTACACCGTCACATTGAACGCAAACGCGCGCACAGCAGGTGTTCACCGCAGAAGATATACGGTGCTTCGTTCGTGAAGTGTTGGCGAACTTGGCGAAAGTGACTTCTATTCAATTGCTTACAGCCGATTTTGATGCTCGGAGTCGGTTGATCAGCGAAAATAGCCAGTAATTCATTGATCCTGGGTACGTTTTCCGAATTCCACCAACACTAAATGAACCAAGCACCACGGAATAACGGCGCAATGCGCCTTGCCCCTGTGGTAGCGGAAAAAAATACAAATATTGCTGTGGTTCATCGGGCACATTGCATTGATTCAATTGTGTGCAACGCGTGATGCTGGAAATCTGCGCGCCCCCAATAAGCTGGAGCGATAATATTTGCGGACTACAACGATCAGAGGCAGCTCCCCAGAAACAGCCCTGGCGCCACTCCTCAAGACACCCCCCGAGCGGACGATATCTAGGAATCTTGCTAACGAATCAATCTGCTCCGCGGATGGGAGATCCTCATGGTCGAGACACGCGTTTCCCTGACACACCACTTTCCTAGACTGTGCGCCGGGCTGGCCCTGGCGGCACTGCTGTCGTTGTCCGCCTGTGGTGGCGGCGGTGGCGGCGGTGACGTCGGTGACAGCGGTGACGTCGGTGACGTCGGTGACAGCGGCGGAGGAGGAACCTTCGCCGACCCCATCGCCGACGCGGGCGTAAACATCTCCGTTGCCTATAGCGCGAGCGTCACCCTGGACGGTACGCAATCCAGCGACCCGGAAGGCGACGCGCTCAGCTACCTCTGGACCCAGACAGGCGGCACCATCGTCACGCTGAGCGACCCCACCAGCGCCCAACCGAACTTCACGGCACCGTCGGCGGCGACGACGTTGAGCTTCTCGCTGACGGTTACCGCGGGCGGGCGCACGAGCACGGCGGACACGATGTCGGTGAACGTGCTGGCCGTGGGCTTCGGGACGGGCACGGTGATAGACACGCCCGCGGGACGCGCCCAGATCGACCGGCTGCGCACGGCCCAAGATCCTTCGGGCGGCACCGCCATGGCGCTGTATGTGACCAAGGGCTACTCTCCCGATTCGGCCGGCGATGCGGCCTTACATCTCTATGCCTCGCGCTACGACGGGTCCGGTTGGGGTACACCGGCGCTGGTCGATGCCGGCACACCCGGCGCCTATATGGTTCCCGGCGGCGTTGCGCACTTGGGCGCAGGCCGCTACCTGGCCGGCTGGATCGAGAACAGCGGCCTGTGGTCCTTCAAGGTCAAGGCCCGTTTCTACGATCCCGCAACGGGCTGGGGCGCCGTGCAGACAGTGCTCGACTACGCGCCCGGCTTCCCCTACGCCTACACCTCGCCCGAGCAGCTCTACGTCGGTGCCGATGCGGTTACCGGCAACGCCTTCTTCGTCTGGTCCGACACCTTCGACGGCAACGCCTTCCTCGACTACCGAAACGGCAGCTGGAACGCCAGCCTGCGGGGAATCGCCGGCGAGGCCTTCTCCAGCTTCGACTGCGACGGCAGCCGCTGCGTGTTGCTCACCGAGGACGCCCCTTCAATCTACGCCGTGCGCTACACCCAGAGCGACGGCTCGCTGAGCTCCGAGCAGCTCGAGTCCTTAGCTCTGATGTTCGGCCAGGCGCAGGTCGCCGCCAACGCCCTTGGCATCCACGCCGTCTGGTCGCGTTTCACCGGGTCCGACTCGCGCATCGTCTACCGCCGACTGAACCCGGGCAGCACGACCTGGAGCGCGGAGGAGATCCTCGCGATCTCCACGCCCACCCACACCCTCGGCGGCGCCCCCAAGCTCGCCGCCGCTGGCGCGGGCGAGCTCAAGGTCTTCTACACGCGCGCGCCCAACACCACCTCGGACTCGACGCTCTACGCCGTGACCCGGGATGCGGGCTCGGGCCTGTGGTCCGCCGAGGAGACGGTGCGCAGCTACCCGCCGGCGACCAGCGACATCAACCTGCGCGCCAGCTATCTCGACGACAGGAAGCTGCAGATCGCCTTCGCCACCGCCACCGGCTTTTCGGCCATGCGCCACGACGGCAGCAGCTGGTCCGCGGAGACCGATATCCATACCTATCGAGCCACCCCCGGCGCCCAATACGGCACCTACCTGCTGGGGATGCCCAGCGGTAAGGCGCTGTTCGTGGTGGACGATGCCTACCAGCCGACGGGCAACGAAACCGATGCCGCGGGCGTGTGGGCGGGCTCGGCGGAGCTGCCCATGACGGGCCTGGACGGCGGCTCGGGCTACGCGCAGGTGGCGAGCGCCCCGGACGGCTCCGCGCTGGCGCTGTGGATCCAATGGGTGCTCACCGACCAGGCCGTCTACGCCGCCTACCGACCCCCGGCCGGCGGATGGTCGGCGCCGCAGCGCCTGAGCCCAGCGGACGACGATGCCTATGCCCTGAGCGTCCACTACGTCGGCGGCGGGCTCTACGCCGCCGTGTGGAAGGCCCTGAGCGACGGCGCGCCCTACGCGAATCTGCATGCGGCGACCTTCGACACCACGGCGGAGAGCTGGGGCGCCGTTACCAGCGTGGGCGAGAGCGGCATCGAGGACTGGCTGGGATCGGCGACCGACGGGGCGGATCGGGTCATGGCGGCCTGGTACGTCGTGAAAAGCGGAGAGCCCACGCTGCGTGCGGCGGTCTACGACGCCGCTGCCGAGGCTTGGGGCACGGCGGCAACGGTGAACGACGTCTCGGTCACAGTGCAAGGCGCGGCCGTGGCCTCCGACCAGGCCGATCGCTTCATGGTGGTGTGGCAGGAGGCCAGCAGCTGGCCGGGCACGCTGCGTGCCCGCGGCTACGCCGCCGGTATCTGGGACGCCGCCATCGCCGACGTCGACACCGCCTCCCAGTTCGGCATCGACGATACGCCGGCGGCCCTCGCCTCCGCGGCAGCGGGGGAGTACATGGCCTGCTGGATCGGCCATCTCGAGCTGGAGGCCACCGACCCCAATGACTACGAGACCGGCCAGATCCGCTGTGCACGCGAGGCCGCGGGGACCTGGTCCG
>CALKKN010000327.1 GCA_937995275.1 uncultured Lysobacterales bacterium
TGGCTTCCGATTTCCGCAGTTCGCCCTGCTCGCGTTCGAGTTGACGGCGCAGTCGCGACAGTTCTTCTTCGACATCAACGAGTCCCTTCAGCGGCAGCAGGATCTTGAGGTCACCGACCAGCGCCACGGCGCACTGGGCAGTGGCGGCGTCGTCCTCCACCCACTCCGCGGACCCGATGCGGGCCAGCTGCGACACCAACGGTGCGAATTGCCGCTGCCGCTCCGGATCGGTCGCGGCGCCGCCCTGCAGCAACACGTCGAGAACTTTGCCCGGCGGCAGGTTCAGCTCCGACCGGACCCTGCGGACGCCCTGGACCACACCCTTGATCCAGTCGACGTCCTGCTCGGCTTCGCCATCCACCGCCCCGGCTTCGGGGAAGGGGCGCAACATGATGGTGTCGCCCGCGATATCCAGCAGGGGCCGGACCCGTTGCCAGATCTCCTCGGTGATGAAGGGCATGATCGGATGAAGGCCCCGGAGACTGGTCTCCAGCACGTGCAGCAGGATATGCCGGGTCGCCGCGCGCTCCGCAGCCTCATCGGACTGCAGCTTGGCCTTGGCCAGTTCGAGGTACCAGTCGCAGTATTCGTTCCAGATGAATTCGTACAGCGCCTGCGCGGCCAGGTCGAGTCGGTAGGCGCCGAACTGGGTGTCCACCTCGGCGATCATCCGATTCATGCGGGATACGATCCACCGGTCGACCACGTCGCCCGGCGGACCCGCCCGGACCTCCTGCCCCTCGGTTTGCAGCAGCACGAACCGCGCGGCGTTCCACAGCTTGTTGCAGAAGTTGCGGTTGCCCTCGATGCGTCCCAGGTCGAACCGGATGTCGCGGCCGGTCGTGGCCAGGGAGGCGAAGGTAAAACGCAGCGCGTCCGTGCCGAACGCCGGAATCCCCTGCGGGAACTCCCGGCGGGTGGCCTTTTCGATGGCCGGCGCCATCTGCGGCTGCATCAGCCCGCTGGTCCGTTTGTCGATCAACGGCTCCAGCTCGATGCCGTAGATAAGGTCCAGCGGATCCAGCACGTTGCCCTTGGACTTGGACATCTTCTGCCCGTGGGCATCGCGGATCAGGCCATGGATGTAGACGGTCCTGAACGGCACGTCGTCCATGAATTTGAGGCCCATCATGATCATCCGGGCTACCCAGAAGAAGATGATGTCGAAGCCGGTGACGAGCACCGAGGTGGGATAGAACCTCCGGAGAAAATCGGTTTGCTCCGGCCAGCCCAGCGTGGTGAATGGCCACAGTGCGGAAGAGAACCAGGTGTCCAGGACATCCTCGTCCTGCTCGAGCGCCACATCGTCGCCCAAATCGGCGCGGCGGCGGGCGTCCGCCTCGTCGTCGCCCACGTAGACGTTACCCTCGGCGTCGTACCAGGCCGGGATGCGGTGACCCCACCAGAGCTGCCGGCTGACGCACCAGTCCTCGATACGGTGCATCCAGTCGAAATAGGTCTTGCTCCAGGCGGCCGGAACGAATTCGATGCGCCCGTCCTCCACGGCGGCGATGGCCGGTTCGGCCAACGGGCCGATGCGGACATACCACTGGTCGGTCAGGTACGGTTCGACCACCGCATGGGAGCGGTCGCCGCGGGGGATCATCAGCTTGTGGTCGTCGATCTTCTCCAGCAGACCCTGCCGTTCCAGGTCGGCGACGATCTGTTCGCGCGCCTCGAAACGGTCCTGGCCGCGATAGGCCTCGGGCGCGTTGTCATTGAGATTGGCGTTTTCATCCAGCACGTTGATGATGGGCAGGTCGTGGCGCTTGCCGATCTCGTAGTCGTTGAAGTCGTGGCCCGGGGTGATTTTCACGCAGCCGGAGCCGAACTCACGGTCGACGTACTCATCGGCGATTACCGGTATGCGGCGGCCCGTCAGCGGCAGTTCCAGCTCTTCCCCGACGAGGTCCCGGTAACGCTCATCTTCGGGATGGACGGCCACCGCGGTGTCGCCCAGCAGGGTTTCCGGCCGGGTAGTCGCGACCACCAGGTGACCGCTGCCGTCGCAGCGCGGATACCGGATGTGCCACAGCTTGCCGTTTTCTTCCTGCGAGACGACCTCGAGATCGGACAGGGCAGTGTGCAGCACCGGGTCCCAGTTGACCAGGCGCTTGCCCCGGTAAATCAGGCCTTCCTCGTACAGCCGCACGAAGACGAGCCGCACGGCTTTCGACAGGCGTTCGTCCATCGTGAAGCAATGCCTGGACCAGTCGACCGAGGCGCCCAGGCGCCGCATTTGCCGGCCGATGGTGTCGCCGGACTGATCCTTCCACTGCCAGACCGCTTCGACGAATTGCTCACGGCCCAGTTCACGCCGTGACTTTCCGGCCGCGAGCAACTGGCGCTCCACGACCATCTGCGTGGCGATGCCGGCGTGGTCCGTGCCTGGCTGCCAGAGCGTGTCGGCGCCCTTCATGCGCTGCCAGCGGATCAGCGCATCCATGATCGTGTCCTGGAAGGCATGGCCCATGTGCAGCCTGCCGGTGACGTTGGGCGGCGGCAGCATGATGCAGTAGGAAGGCGTTCCGCCCCGCGGCGCGAAGCAGCCGTTCTCTTCCCAGAATTCGTACCAACGCAGCTCGATGGCGGCCGGATCGTAACTCTTTTCCATCGCGTTTACAGGTCCTAAACGTTCTTGATGTCGTGGCTGGCGAGGCTGAGACCCTGGTTGCGGTATTGCCGGAACTTGTCGCGGGAGGCCGCTCGCTGACGTGCGTCGGCAGGCACGATCTCGAGCAGGCGGCGGAACCGGTCGGGCTCTGGTACGGCGGTTTCGGCCAAGTTGATGATCACGTCGTGTTCTTGCGCCAGCTGATCGGGAGCCAGCACGATGCTCACCGGCGCCGCGGCATCTTCCGCCCCGAACGCGTGCGGCAGGAACCGGCCGGGCGGGTAGTCCCACATCAGCTCGTCCAGGGCGCTCGCGCCCTGCTCGTCGCCCGCCAATACCGCCACTCGGTGACCCTGCTCCCAGGCCATCAGGCACAGGCTGCAGGCGAGCCGCCCGGCGGACAGCGCCGGATCCGCGAGCACGTAAAAATCCACCTGGCAGGGATCCGCCATGGTCAGCCGGCCCGGTCGAGGAGGTATTGTGCCAGCAAACCCACAGGGCGGCCGGTCACACCGTTGTCGCTGCCCCACTTCCAGGCCGAGCCGGCGATGTCGAGATGGGCCCAGCGCTGCTCCTCGGCGAAGCGCGACAGGAAACAGCCGGCGGTCAGCACCCCGGCCGGGGCGCCGCCGACGTTTTTCATGTCGGCAAACGGCGAATCGAGCTGGGACTGGTACTCCTCCCACAGAGGCAGGCGCCAGGCCCGGTCGACGATCGCGGCGCCCGCCGCGGTCAGCTCCTCCGCCAACGGATCGTCGTTGCTCATCAGGCCGGTCGCGTGGTGGCCGAGGGCGATGACGCAGGCGCCGGTCAGCGTGGCGACATCGATGATGACATCCGGTTTGAATTTTTCGCTGTAGGTCAGGGCGTCGCACAGGACAAGCCGGCCCTCGGCGTCGGTGTTCAGGACCTCGATGGTCTTGCCGGACATGCTGGTCAGCACATCGCCCGGCCGGTAGGCATCCCCGTCCGGCATGTTCTCGACGGCGGCGACGAGACACACGAGGTTGAGCTCCAGCTGCAACCGGGCGCAGGCGACGAAGGCCCCGATCACCCCGGCGGCGCCGCACATGTCGAACTTCATCTGCATCATGTTCTCGCCGGATTTGAGCGACAGCCCGCCGGAGTCGAAGGTGATGCCTTTGCCGACAATGACCACGGGATTACGGTCCGCGTCGGCACCCGTGAACTTGAGTACGATCAGCCGGGCCCGGTTGGCGCTGCCGCGGGACACGCCGAGCAGGGCGTCCATTCCGAGTTCCGCCATGGCTTCCTCCTCGAGGACCTCCAGTTCCACCCGCTCGTATTTTTCGGCAATGCTCGCCGCTTCCTGGGCGAGGTAGGCCGGGTTGCAGATATTCGGCGGTAGATCGCCGAGCGTGCGGGCCGTTTCGAAGCCCAGCGCGATGGCCGTCGCCTGATCGAGATGCGGCTGCAGCTCCTCCCCGCCCTGGAACCCGGTGGACTGGAGCGGCACCGGCGAATCGTCCTTGAGCGGTTTCGTGGTCGTGTACAGGTAGTTGGACCGGTGCGTCGCGAGCGCCGCCTGACGCAGCCGCCGGCCCGCGTCGCTGCCGTCGAATTCGAGTTCATGAAGGCACATATGGCAGCTTTCCAGCGGGTGGTCGCGTAGCACCTTGCCGGCCGCCAGGCAGGCCCGATCGAATCGCGGCAGGTCCAGCTTGTCCTGTTTGCCGAACCCGACCGCGAGGATCCTCGGCGCGGACACCCCGCCGAGCCCAATGAGGAAACGGGTCTTGCCGATACCGGTGTCGATGTCGCGACTCTCCAGCAAGCGCCGGATAGCACCCCCGCTGGCCTCGTCGACTTCCTGGGCGGACGGCGTGAGGTCCCCGCCCTCGGTGAAGCCGAGTACCAGGCAGTCGCTCTGAACCGCGGCCGCCGGCGTATTATCCAAGTTCATTTTCATTAGTTGATTCCCCTGAGTCTGCCGGGCGGTTTCCGCGGCCCGGCGATCATTGCGAACAAGCGCGTCATTCTACAAGAAAACACTGATAAACTGGGCGTCGGGCTGGGACATTGTCTGCGCGAGGTCACCCGGATTATTCTGCAACGCTACATTTTCCGAGAATGGTTCTGGACCTTTCTGGCGGCCACGTTTGTTCTGCTGGTCGTGCTGATCGGCTTGTCGCTGGGCGAACTGCTCGGGGACATCGCGGCCGGGCGGCTGCCGTCCGGCCTGCTCAGCACGCTGATCCTCCTCAAGATGCCGGAGGTCCTCGGGACGATCCTGCCGCTGAGCGTGTTCATCGCCGTCATCTGGGGACTGGGCCGCTTCTACCGGGACCAGGAGATGGCGGTCATGCGCGCCAGCGGCTTTCACTGGCGCCTCCTGATGCGGCCCCTGCTGATGTTGATCCTGCCGGTCGCTTCCGTACTGCTGTTCCTCGGCCTGTATATCTCGCCCCAGTCGGCTTCGCTGACACAGCAAAAGCTGGAGCAGGCCTTCAGAAACGCGGCTGAATGGGGTCTGCAGACGGGCCAGTTCCACGTATTGCGCGGCGGTGACCTGGTGTTGTACGTGGCGGCCGTGGAGAAGGACGGGCGCACCCTCAGACACGTGTTCATGCAACAACGGGACGAGGAACGGGAGCAGGTGTGGGCGGCCGAGAAGGGCTATTACTGGCTCGACGAGGTAACCGGCAACCGGTACCTGACACTCGAAAACGGCCAGATTACCGAGGGCGGCGCCAGGAGCCTCGACTTCAGGATCATGCACTTCGCCCGCAACGACCTCAAGTTGCCCGAACTCGAGCAGCGCGGTGAGTCCGATGCCATTGAGGCCAGGCGGACTACCGCCCTGCTGTTCTCGAGCGATCCGGAAGAAATCGCCGAGCTACAGTGGCGGCTGTCGCCTGCCATTGCCGCCATTGTGCTGGGGCTGTTGGCCATTCCGCTGTCGCACTCGGCGCCGCGCGAGGGCCGCGGGGGGCGCGCGTTGCTGGGTGTTCTGGCCTACACGGTTTATGCGAACGTTCTTTACATGTGCCGTAACTGGCTCATGAAAGGCGATTTGCCCGCGCTGCCCGGCATGTGGTGGGTGCACCTGCTGGTGCTGATTACGGCCCTGGTCTGGCTGCACCGGCAAGGCCGCATGGTCGGGAGGGGCTGAGCCGTGGTCAAGCTGGTTGATCGCTACATCGGTCGCGCGGCCTGCCTCGGCATGCTGTTCGTATGGTCGGCCATGACCATCCTGTACGTGATATTCAGCCTGCTGGACGAGTTCCGTTCCACCCAGAACGACTATGGCACTGTGGACGTCCTGTGGTTCGTGGCCCTGACCATGCCGCGGATGGCCTACCAGGTGTTCCCGGTGTCTGCACTGCTCGGCGCCCTGGTCGGCGTCGGCGGCCTGGCTGCGGCCAACGAGCTGGTGGCGTTCCGCACGGCCGGCATATCGCGGTTGCGGCTGGCGTTGGCGGCGCTGGCAGGTACGCTGCTGCTGACCATCCCCGTCATGGTCATGGGCGAGTGGCTGGCTCCGGCCGCCGAACAGCAAGCCCGCGCATACCGGCTCAACCAGTTGGTCGGCCAGGCCATCATAGGCGGTCCCCGTGGCGTCTGGATGCGCGATGGTCAGGATATCGTCAACATCCAGCGGCCGCTGCTGTACGCGGACCGGGGGCAACAGGCAGTGGACTTCAAGAGCGTAGTGATCTACCAGTTCTCGAGCGAAGCCAACCTTGCCTCGATCACCCGCGCCGAGAGCGCTGCGCACGACGGGCAGTTGTGGACGCTGAACGACGTCTCGCGGGTCGAGTTCACCGAGTCGGGCGCGACGGTCACGCAGCTGGAGCGGCAGGCCTGGGCGACCGAAGTGAAACCCGAGTTGCTGGACTCGGCGGTCACGCGCCCCAAGCTGCTGTCTATCCGCTCGCTGTGGGAGTATCTCGAGTTCCTGGGCGAAAATGCGCTGGACGACCGCGTGTACCGGGCAGCCTTCTGGGAGCGCGTGATGTTCCCGTTCACCGTGTTCGCCCTGGTGCTGGCGGGAATGCCCTTCCTGTTCGGGCCCGCGCGATCGCACAGCGTCGGCGTGCGCCTGTTTTTCGGCATGAGCCTTGGCGGGCTGTTCATGATCGTCAGCCGCGGCCTGCAGAAGTTCGGCAGCGCCTATGACCTGCCGCCGCCCCTTACGGTGACCGTTCCGGTGGTCGTGCTGTCGGTCGCCGCCATCCTGATACTGCGCCGCTCGGTCTGATGCGGCGGTTCGCGCGCGGGTCCGCGGTCAGAGGCGGTTCAGGCGGGTCCCGCTGAGCAGATCGTGCCAAGTGCGTTTGTGGGCGTCGATCAGTGACCACAGGAAGCCGGCTCCGGCCGCCGCAATAGACAGGAAGGCGGCCAGGAAACGAACCAGGCAGCGGCCCCAGCCGGGCAGGTCGCCGGCTTCGGTCGCAATCCTGATGCGCCAGGCCCGCATCCCCAGCGTCAGGCCGCCGCCGTGCCAGCTCAGGCCGAAGTACAGGAACCAGACCACACCCAGGTAGAGCGTGTAAAGCGGGTCCCGCAACGCGCTCATTTCACGGCAGCCGGCCAGCATCGCCACGGCCGTAGCGAGCATCAGCAGCGCCACGACCGCGACCGCGTCGTAGAACATGGCGAGCAGGCGCCGCCCGAG
>CALKKN010000328.1 GCA_937995275.1 uncultured Lysobacterales bacterium
CAGCATCCCCGGCTGGCTGATCGGCCTGTGGAGCCTCGGCCACCAGACCAACCTGGCCATCGCCGACTTCGCCCTCGACCCGGCCCCCGGCTGGCGCGCCGCGGCGCTCGTCAAGACCGGCATTGGCCTGGACGCCTTCGACGCGATGGCCTGCGTGGCCCACGGTGCACTGTATTTTCTGCCGATCTTCATCGTTGCGCTGCTGGCCGGCGCATTTTGGGAAGCGCTGTTCGCCGCGGTGCGGCGCAAGCGTGTCGACGAAGGGCTGCTGTACATCGCCTGGTTCGTCGCGCTGATGATGCCCGCCGACGCGCCCCTGTACCAGGTCGCTCACGGCATGTCGTTCGGCATCATCTTCGGCAAGCTGATCTACGGGGGCTCGGGCCGCTACCTGGTCAATCCGGCCCTGTTCGCGATCGCCTTCCTGGTGTTCTCCTACCCCGACCTGATGTTCGGCGAGGGCGCCTGGGTGCCGGTGGCGGGCTACGACCAGCCGATGGTCCTGGAACTTGTCACTGAAGAGGGAGGGCTGGGGGTGATCCCGGCCGTCGACTACAGCTACTGGCAGCTGTTCCTCGGTGACCGGCCCGGCGCCGTGGGCGTGGTGTCCGTCCTGGGGGCGTTGATCGGCGCCATCTTCCTGGTCTGGACCGGAATGGCCTCGTGGCGCGTGATCGCCGGCGCGCTGCTTGGACTGATCGGCGTTTCCCTGCTCGGCAACGTGCTGGCGCCCGATCACATGATCCTTTCGATCCCCTGGTACTGGCACCTGGTGCTCGGCGGTTTCGCTTTCGGGGTGGTGTTCATCGCCACCGACCCGGTCACCGGCGCGATGACCGATCCCGGCCGCTGGGGCTTTGGCCTGCTGGTGGGCGGGTTGACCGTCGTGATCCGGTTTGGCAGCGGCTCCGAGGCGACGATCTTTGCCATTCTGCTGGCCAGCCTGTTTTCGCCGCTGATCGACTACGTGGTGGTGGAGCTGAACATCCGCCGGCGCCGGTTGCGCTTGCAGGAGGCTGCCGATGCGTAAGGAATCGCCATTGCGCGCCTTGCTCACCGTGCTGGTGACGGCGATCGTCTGCTCCTCCATCGTGTCCGCCTCCGTCGTGCTGCTGCGGCCGATCCAGCTCAACAACCAGCTGCTGGAGCGCAGTGGCAACATCCTGCAGCTGACCGGGCTGCTGCCCGCCGGCGGCCGGGTCGAGGACGAGGTTCTGCTGGATCTGTTCAGGAGCCTGGACGCGCGGGTTATCGACATCGACGAGGCCAGCCTGGACAGCGAATTCGATCCGCACACTTTTGACGGGCGTGGGGCGGCGGCCGATCCCGAGCTCAGCGTGCCCATTCCGCCGGGCGATGATCTCGCCGGCCTGGGCCGCCGCAGCCGCTACAAGACCGTCTACCTGGTCTGGCGGGACGGCGCATTGAGCCGGGTGGTGCTGCCGATTCGCGGCGCCGGCATGTGGTCGATGCTGTACGGCTACATCTCGCTGGAGGCCGATTTCAACACCATCGCGGGCGTGGTGTTCTACGAGCAGGCCGAAACACCCGGGCTGGGCGACCAGGTTGCCTCGCCGCACTGGCAGGAGAAGTGGATCGGCAAGAAACTCTACGACGCCACCGGCGAAATACTGTTCCACGTCGCCGAGGGCCCGGTGACGGAGGGTTCGCCGGCCGCCGATTACCAGGTCGATGCCCTGACCGGCGCCACGGTGACAGCGAATGCGGTGACGGCGCTGCTGCAGTACTGGTTCGGGCCGAACGGCTACGGGCCGCTGCTGCGCGCCATGCGCGAGCAGCCGCCGCAGCAACCCGAGTCCCGGCCGGGGCAGGAGGTCTGACATGACCGTGAAACACCCCCTCACCGCGCCGCTGATCAAGGAGAACCCGGTTACGCTCAGTGTGCTGGGGATCTGCTCCGCGCTGGCCATCACCAATTCACTGACCTCCTCGCTGATCATGAGCGTCGCGTTGACCACCGTGCTGGTGGTGTCGAACGTGACGATCAGCCTGGTGCGCAACCTGCTGCCCCCCAGCGTGCGGCTGATCGTGCAGATCACGGTAATCGCGTCGGCGGTGACGGTGATCGACCAGTTCCTCAAAGCCTACCTGCCGGAAGCCGCGAGCCGCCTGACCGTCTACGTGGCGCTGATCATCACCAACTGCATCGTGCTCGGCCGGGCCGAGGCCTGCGCGATGAAGGAGAACGTCGGCACCAGCATCCTGGATGCGCTGGGCAACGGTTTTGGTTACAGCCTGATTCTGATCATCGTGGCCTTCACGCGCGAACTCCTCGGCCGCGGTTCGCTGATGGGCTACCAGATATTCGAGCCGGCCAGCCAGGGTGGCTGGTTCCCCGAAAACGCTCTGGTCATGCTTGCACCGAGTGCGTTTTTCATCATCGGCGTCCTGGTCTGGGCCATTCGCGTATGGATTCCCGAGCAGTGCGAGAAGCCGGACTTCGAGCCGATGCCGTTGCCCAAGAGGGAGGAACGCTGATGGAAGGCTTCCTCGATATCTTCTTCCGCGCAGTATTCCTGGAAAACCTGGCGCTGGCCTATTTTCTGGGCATGTGCACCTTCCTCGCGGTCTCCAAACAGGTCAAGACGACCATCGGGCTCGGTGTGGCCGTGATTGTCGTGGAGGGCCTCAGCGTGCCGCTGAACAGCCTGATCTACAACGGCCTGCTGCGCCAGGGCGCGCTGGCCTGGGCCGGCCTGGGTGACATGGACTTCACCTACCTCGGCCTGCTCAGCCAGATTGCCGTGATCGCCGCGATGGTGCAGGTTTTGGAAATCACGTTGCACCGGTTCTTCCCGACGCTGTACCACGCGCTGGGTATTTTCCTGCCGCTGATCACTGTCAACTGCGCCATTCTGGGTGGCTCGCTGTTCATGGTGCAGCGCGATTACGGCTTCGTGGAGAGCGTTTCCTACGGTCTGGGCGCCGGCTTCGGATGGGCGCTGGCCGTGGTCGCGCTGGCCGGTCTGCGGGAGAAGATGCGCTACAGCGATATTCCCGAAGGCCTGCAGGGTCTGGGCATCGCGTTCATCACGACGGGGATGCTGTCGCTTGGCTTCATGGGAATCGCGGGGATCAGGCTCTGATGCAGGAAATCTTCTACAGCACGCTGGTTTTTTCGGGCACGCTGATTGCCATCGCGGCCGTGATCCTCCTGGTCATTGCCCGCATGGTCCCGCAGGGCGACGTGCACATCCTGGTCAACGAGGAACGGGACGTCGCCACCCCGACCGGTCAGAAACTGCTGGGCGCGCTGGCCGATGCCGGCATCTTCGTACCGTCGGCCTGCGGTGGGGGCGGCACCTGCGGCCAGTGCCGCGTCAAGGTCCTCAAGGGCGGTGGCGAACTGCTGCCCACCGAGTCCTCGCTGATCACCAAACGAGAGGCGCGCGAGGGCGAGCGCCTCGCCTGCCAGGTCAGCGTGTTCCAGGACCTCGAGGTGCAGGTGTCCGACGATGTGTTCGGCGTGAAGAAGTGGGAGTGCACGGTGCGCTCCAATCGCAACGTGGCGACCTTCATCAAGGAACTGGTGCTGAAACTGCCGCCG
>CALKKN010000329.1 GCA_937995275.1 uncultured Lysobacterales bacterium
TGCGCGACTGGAACGGCGAGTTCCATTCGCCGGCCTGGACCGACTGGTCGGACGTCATCCAGCTGGATTTCTCGCAGCCGGGGCTGCGGCGCTACATGACCGAGGCGATGAAGTGGTGGGTCGCCGAGGTCGGCATGGACGGGTTCCGCTGTGACGTGGCGGGCTTCGTACCGCTGGATTTCTGGAACACGGTTCGCGCCGAGCTCGACGCCATCCGCCCGGTCTTCATGCTGGCCGAGTGGGAGACTCGCGACCTGCACCAGCGGGCGTTCGACATGACCTACGCCTGGTCCTGGTACGGGACGGTCCACCGGATCGCGCAGGGCAAGGCGGACGTCGGCGCGCTCGGCGTGTATCACTACACCGACGAAAACTCCTGGCCGCGCGACGCCATGCGCATGCTGTTCGTCAGCAACCACGACAAGAACGCCTGGGAAGGCACCCAGTTCGACGCCTTCGGCGACGCGCTGGAGAACGCCATCGTGCTGTCCGTCGTCAGCAGGGGCATGCCGCTGATCTACAACGGCCAGGAGGCCGGCAACACCAAACGGCTCGCCTTCTTCGACCGGGACCCGATCGAGTGGCGCGAGCATCCCATCGGCGACCTGTACCGCAGGCTGTTCGCGTTCAAGAAGGCCAACAGCGCGCTCTGGAACGGGCACTGGGGCGCCGGGATGATCCAGGTGGTCAACAGTGCTCCGGCCAGCGTGTTCAGTTTCGTCCGCGCCAACGACCGCAACACGGTGTTCGCCGTCTTCAATTTTTCCGGCGACCAACAGCGCGTGACTTTCGAAGGCGACCTCTACCCTGGCGATTACCGCGATTTTGCCGGCGGGGATGAGATCACACTGGGTTCGGATCTGGTGCTCGACTTACCCGCCTGGAGTTACCGGGTGTTCAGCAGGTAGTGGGATGGACGCACAGATAAAGACGCAAACCGACTCGGTGGTTCTGGAAATGGGCCGCCAGGCAGGCATCGGCATTCACGTGACTTCGCTGCCCGGCGACCATGGGATCGGCGACATCGCCGACAGCGCCCTGTCCTTCATCGACCTGCTCGCGGAGATGAACATCGGCGTCTGGCAGTTCCTGCCCCTGGGTCCCACGGCCTACGGCGATTCCCCATACCAGCCGCTGTCGGCTTTCGCCGGCAACGTGATGCTGCTGGGCCTGAACCCCCTGGTGGAAATGGGGCTGCTCGAACCGCGCGAACTGGATGGCCTGGCGGACCTGCCCCGGGATTATTGCGACTACGGCCGTCTGATCCCCGCCAAGGGCGCCTTGCTGGAGCGGGCGTCGGAGCGATTCGTGGCGCGGGAAGGCAACGGGCTGATGGCCGATTACGAAGACTACCTGCACCGCAATGCGGCCCGCTGGCTGGATGATTACGCCCTGTTCCGGGCTCTCAAGACCGAACATGGCCAGCGGCCCTGGCCCGAGTGGGAGAAAGGCTTCGTGCGCCGCAACCCGGCCGCGCTCGCCCGGGCACGCGATGCGCACCGCGAGGCCATCGAGCACACTCGCATCAAGCAGTTCCTGTTCGACCGCCAGTGGCAGGCCCTGCGGGCAGTGGCCGCCGAGCGCGGTGTGTGCCTCTTCGGCGACATGCCGATCTACATCGCCCTGGACAGCGCCGATGCCTGGTCACACCCCGAACTGCTGCTGATCGACCGCGACGGCCGTCCGTCGCACGTGGCCGGCGTGCCGCCGGACTATTTCAGCGAGGATGGCCAGTTGTGGGGCAACCCGCTGTACGACTGGGCCTTTCACCGGCGGACCGGCTACCGCTGGTGGGTGGAACGCATGCGCCACGCGGCCCGGCAGACCGACATCGTCCGCATCGATCATTTCCGCGGGCTCGAATCGTTCTGGTCCGTACCTTATGGCGCCGAGACGGCGAGGGACGGCGAGTGGGTGCCGGGTCCGCGCGATGCGCTGTTCGTCGCCATGGAGAAGGCGCTGGGCAAGCTCCCGATCGTGGCCGAGGACCTCGGCGTGATCACGCCGGAAGTCGACGTGCTGCGGGAAAGCCACGGCATCCCGGGAATGGTGGTGCTGCAATTCGAGGTGGACGATCCCGACTTCGATCCGGACGCGATCGAGGAGAACAGCGTGTGCTACACGGGCACGCATGACAACGACACGACGGCCGGATGGTTCCGCGGCAACGGCGACGATACCCGCACCGCGAAAGAGATCGAGGCGACCCGCGCCAATGCGCTGAAGCTGACCGGCGGCACTGCAAAGACCATTCACCGGGACATGATCCGTTTGGCCTTCTCGACACCGGCCGTCATGGCGATCGCGCCGATGCAGGATTACCTGGGGCTGGGTTCGCCGGCGCGCCTGAATACTCCGGGCACCACGCTCAACAACTGGCGCTGGCGGATGCGTTCGTCGGACCTGCAGCCCGACCTGGTGGAATCCGTGGCAGAAATGGTGGGCGACTCATCGCGCATACCCGAGGGGCGCTCCAGCCGGGCAGCATGATCGGCGGGGGGCAATTTCCGTCGCTGGGCGCTACGCCTGATGGCGATGGCGTTCACTTCGCTCTGTACTCGGGGATGGCCGAGGCCGTCGAGTTGTGCCTGTTCGACGAATACCGGCGACCGCTGGCGCGGCATATGCTGCCGAGTCAGTCGGACGGCGTGTGGCACGGCTTTCTGCCGGACTGCCGCCCCGGCCAGCGCTACGGCTACCGCGTGCACGGTCCGTGGGATCCGGAGCAGGGTCTGCGTTGCAACCCGGCCAAGTTGCTGATCGATCCCTACGCCTTGCAGTTGGACGGAGCCTTCCGGTGGGCACCGGAGGTGTTTGATTTCGAGCCGCCCGCCGCCGATGGGACGTGGCCACGGAGCCGGCAGGACAGCGCGCCCTGCGTGCCGCTCTCGGTGGTGGCGGAACGCCCGTCGGCGCGCCAGTGGCAGCGTCCGACCGTACCCTGGTCGGACATGGTCATCTACGAGGCGAACGTGCGCGGTTACACCATGCGGCACCCGGAGCTCTCCGCGGCCGAGCGCGGAAAAATGAGCGGCCTGAGCAATGGCCGGATCCTCGAGTACCTGGGGGCGCTGGGCATCACCTCGCTGGAACTGATGCCGGTATTCGCCATGATCGACGAGCAGTTCCTGGTCCGCCGGGGGCTGCGCAACCTCTGGGGCTACAACAGTATCCAGTTCTTCGTGCCGGATGCACGCCTTGCCGCCGGCGATCCGGTGGCCGAGTTCCGCGACATGATCGTGTCGGTTCACGATGCCGGCCTGGAAGTCATCCTCGACGTCGCCTACAACCACACCGGGGAGGGCGGCGCCGACGGCCCCAGCGTGAGCCTGCGCGGCATCGATAACCTCGCGTACTACCGCACCGAGCGGGATGCCCCCGGGCAGTATGTGAACGACTCGGGTTGCGGCAATACGCTCAATGCGGACCATCCCGCGGCGCAGCAACTGGTGTTGGACAGCCTGAAGTACTGGCACCGGGAAATGGGTGTCGACGGCTTCCGGTTCGATCTCGCCCCGGTGCTGGGGCGCACGGCGCAGGGGTATCTCAAGCAGCACCCGTTGCTGGACCGGATCGGCGGTGATCCTGACCTGGAAGGGGCGAAGCTGATCGCGGAGCCCTGGGATCCCGGTCCGGGCGGTTACCAACTCGGGCGTTTTCCGGCCGAGTGGGCCGAATGGAACGATCGCTTCCGCGATACCGTGCGGCGCTTCTGGCGCGGCGACACCCACCAGAGCAGCGAATTCGCGCGCCGCATCCACGGTTCGGCGGACCTGTTCGAGCCGAGCGGCCGTAACCCGACGGCCAGCATCAACCTGGTCACCAGCCACGACGGCTTCACGCTGCGCGACCTGGTCTCCTACGAACACCGCAACAACATCGCAAATGCCGAGAACAACCGCGACGGCCACGCCCACAATTTCAGCAGCAACCACGGGGTCGAGGGCGAGACCGGCGACCCCGGCGTGAATGCCCTGCGCCGCCAGCAACGGCTGAACCTGCTGGGCACGCTGTTCTTCTCGCATGGCACGCCGATGCTGCTGGCCGGCGACGAGTTCGGCAACGGCCAGGGCGGCAACAACAATGCCTATGCGCAGGACAACGGGACAGGTTGGGTCGACTGGGACCGGCAGGACGACGATCCGGAATTCACCGACCAGGTGCGAAAACTCGTGCGCCTGCGCAGGAAGTTGCCTCTGTTGCGCCAGGCCCGGTACATCCACGGCCGGATGCCGACCGACCGGGGCTGGTGTGACATCGACTGGCTGCGTCCGGATGGGCGGCCCATGGCCGAGCACGACTGGAGCGTCGGTAAACGGCTGACCCTGCTGTTTTCCTGTCACGACGATCAGAAGGACAGCAGCCCGGTGGTCGAAGCCGTGGCTATCCTGTTCAATGCGGCGGCCAGGCGGGCCGTGTTCCGATTACCCACCGGCCTGCCCGCCGAATGGACGGTGCTGTTCAGCAGCAGCGTGCCGCAACCCGGGTCGGTAGGCACCGGCTGCTGGGAACTGCCTGCCCACTCG
>CALKKN010000330.1 GCA_937995275.1 uncultured Lysobacterales bacterium
CGGCCCCGGTCCAGGTCGTTGCAGTAGGCGGGGCCGCCCACCGAGGTGAAGGCCAGGTGCCGCCCGCCGACCCGGAAGTTCTTCGCCGGGTTGCGGGCGTGCAGCGTGAACTCGGAAGGTGCCTTGGCCACGTGTTCCATGACCATCGCGCGGTCGAAGCGCACCATCTGCGAGTCGCCGTCCACGGTGGCGCCGGCTTCCGCCAGCAGGCCGCGCGCACCGTCGTGCAGCACGCGCAGGCCGTGGTTCTCGAGCAGGTCCAGCGAGGCTTGGTGGATGGCCTCGACCTGGTCCGCGCTCAGCACCCCGAGGTGCGGGTAGCGGTTGACGACGGTCCGCCACGGCAGCGGTTGCGGACCGCCCGGGCCGCGCCGCCTGCGCGTATCGCGGCCGCGTCTCGGCACCGTGCCGCTACCTGCCCTGGCCGACCGGCACCGGGACGTGCTCGACGCCCCCGTCGCGCGCCCAGGCGTTGATCGGCTCCAGGTGCTGCGTGCCGATCGCCTGCAGCTCTCTGAGGCGCTGCGACCATTCGGCCTGCAGGTCGGCCAGGCGCTCGAGCTGGCCGCCGGTGACCGGCGCCCCGCTGTAGTCGATCACGTCCAGCAGGAAACGGACCTGGCCGGCCAGCATGGTCTCCCAGGCGTCCTCGTCCTCGTAGGTTTCATGAAGCGGCTGGTTGATCTGGTGATCCCAGGCCGTCAGCGCCTCGACGGCTGCCTGGCCGGCCTGCTGCAGGTCCGGCGCTTCGGGGTAATCGGCCATCAGGCTTTCGACCTCGGCGCGCGCGCGCCGGGCCTGCTCGAGGTGCCGCAGGACGGTGTCGAGGAGCGCTGCCGTTTCGTCGAGCCGCGCTGACCACTCGACGACGTCCTGCGCCGTGGCGGCGATGCGCGCGTCGGGCACCAGCGTGAAGGCCGCCTCGCTCGTCTCGCCGGCGGCCGTGATCCGCGCGCGATAGTCGCCGGGCGGCACCGTCGGTCCGCCGAAGCCGGCGAAGATCTTGACGTCCTCGATGCAGTGGACGCCGTCGCGGCGCAAGTCCCACACCCAGCGGTTGAGGCCCGGCTCGGCGGGCGGGAATTCCAGTTCAAAGGGGTGCCGCGGGTCCATGTTGGCGACCCGGCAGCGGTCGAAATCGGTCTCCTCGCTGGAGTAGCTGCGGATCACTTCGCCCGCATCATCCAGGATTTCGATGAGGATGGGCTCCTCGGGCGTCTCGGCGAGGGGGTAATAAAGCGGTACGCCGAGCGCCGGGTTTTCACCCTCGAAGTCGCCGGTCTTGCCCGGATTCCGCAGCATTTCCACGCGGGCAGGCGCAAACAGGCGCAGGTCTCCGGCCGCCGGCACGCCGCCGGCGGCGCGCACCACGAACAGGTCGTCCAGAACCCAGAAGCCCCGTCCCTGGGTAGCCGCCACCAGCGTATCGTGGCGGACGGCCAGGTCGGTGATGGGCACCGGCGGCAGGTTCAGCTGCAGCGGCTGCCAGGTGCCGCCGTCGTCCCCGGAGACGAACATCCCGGCCTCGGTGCCGGCATACAGCAGCCCCTTGCGTGCCGGGTCTTCGCGCACCACGCGCACGAAGGCGTCGGCCGGCAAGCCTTTGTCGATGCGCTTCCAGCGTTTGCCGTAGTCCGTCGTCCTGTAGATGTAGGGGCTGAAATCGTTCAGCTTGTAGCCGGTGACCGCCAGGTAGGCGGTGCCCGGGTCGTGCGGACTGATCTCGATGGCGTTGATCATCGCCTCGTCGCTTTGCTCGCCGCGGTGCGGCGGCGAGACGTTCTGCCAATTCGCCCCGCCGTCGCGGGTCAGGTGCACCAGCCCGTCGTCGGCGCCGACCCAGATCGTGCCGGCCTCGTGCGGCGATTCGGCGATGTAGAAAATCGTGTTGTAGAACTCGGCGCCGACGTTCTCCGGGGTCAGCGGCCCGCCATTGCGGCCCTGTTTCTCCGGGTCGTTGCGGGTCAGGTCGGGGCTGATCTCTGTCCAGGTGGTGCCGCGGTCTGTACTTTTCAGTACGAACTGCGTGCCGTAGTAGATGACCGACGGGTCGTGCGGCGAGGCCGCGACCGGGGGGTTCCAGTTGGCGCGGTATTTCAGGTCGCGCGAGTCCATGCCGAACGTCATCATGGGGTAGGGGATGATCACGCGGGTGATTTGGGTGTCGCGGTCGTATTCGGTCAGCCTGCCGTTGATCGAGGTGGCGTAAATCAGGCGAGGATCGTCGGGGTCGAAGGCGATGTGGGCGCTCTCGCCGCCGCCGACGTCGAAATAATCCTCCACGCCGATACCGCCATACAGACTGCGGGAGGCGATGGCGACCGTCGTGTTGTCCTGCTGCCCGCCGTAGATGCGGAACGGCACCTGGTTGTCGGTGATGATGCGGTAAAACTGGGCGGTGGGCTGGTTCATCAGCGTGGACCAGGTCTCGCCGCCGTCGAACGTGATCGTGGCCCCGCCGTCGTTGCCGCTGATCATGTTGCGGCTGTCGTCGGGATTGATCCAGTGGTCGTGGTGGTCGCCGTGCGGCGTCTCGACCAGTTCCCAGTCCACCCCGCCGTCGATGGATTTGTACAGCCCGGTGTTGAGCACCCACACGGTGTCCTGGTCCGTGGGGTCGGCCGCGATGTGGTTGTAGTACCACGCGCGCGTGTGCAGCATGCGGTGGCCGTTGATCAGTTCCCAGGTTTCTCCCGCGTCGTCGCTGCGCCACAGGCCGCCTTGTTCCGGCTCGGCCTCGACGATGGCATAGACGCGCTGCGGATTGCTGGCCGACACGGCGACGCCGATCTTGCCGATCATTGCGGGCAGGCCGCCCTCCAGTTTCCGCCAGGTGTCGCCGCCGTCCGTGGATTTGAAGATGCCGCCGTCGGTGCCGCCCGAATGGATGAACCAGGGGTTGCGGTAGTGGTTCCACATCGCCGCGTACAGAATGCGCGGATTGGTCGGGTCCATCCGCAGGTCGGAGGTGCCGGTGCTCGGCCCGACCTTCAGAACGTGCTCCCAGGTCTGGCCGCCGTCGCTGGTGCGAAACACGCCGCGCTGTTCATTCGGCCCCCAGATCTGGCCCTGGACGCCCACGTAAGCGATGTCCGGGTCCTCGGGGTGAACCTGGATGCGTGCGATCTGGCCGGCATCCTTCAGGCCCAGGTGCGTCCAGGTCGCGCCGGCATCGGTGGACTTCCAGACGCCGTCGCCGTGAGAGGTCGTGACGCCGCGGATCGGGGATTCGCCGGTGCCGACGTAGATCACGTTGTGATCGGACGGCGCCACCGCGACTGCGCCGATCGTGCCGACCTTGAAAAACCCGTCGGAGAGGTTCTCCCAGGTCGCGCCTGCGTTCTCGGTTTTCCAGACTCCGCCGCCGGTGGCGCCCATGTAGTACAGGTTCGGCTTGCCGGGCACGCCGGTCACGGTGGTCACGCGGCCGCCGCGCCACGGGCCCAGCAGGCGCCATTCGAGAGCTTCCTGGTCGGCTTCATCTTCGGCCGCGAAGGTTGCGTAAACGGGCAGACCGCCCAGGATGGCGGTAAGCATAGCGAGGAGGAAGGCGGCGAGGGGTTTCTTAAGGGCCATTGAAGACAGTCCGGCAGTATGAAAGACCGGCAGAATACTGCAATTCGGGTCGCCCCGCATCGGGGTGAGCCGGCTTCGGATCAGAACAAATCCTTCATCCGGTAGTACAGCATGCCCAGCGCGATAAGCTGGTTGCCGAACCATTGGCCGCCCGGAAAAAGGGGCCGGATACCTTTTCAGAAAACAGTATCCGGCCCCATTTCTTTGAGGCAAAGAGTTGTGAGCCCTTTGCCTCGCGTTCACGCCAGACCGCTACGGGCAGGGCGTGCCCAGCAGATGCGGGCCGTCGGTGTAGGCGCAGCCGAAATCCGGACTGGCCACTGCAGCGGGGTCGAGAAAATCGTCTCCGCCCGGCTTGACACTGAACTCGCGCCAGACCACCAGGTCGAGGAACGCCGTGGTGAACTCGGCGGGCGTGAAGTCGCAGTGCAGGACGCCCCGAATCGCCCGCTGAACGAGCAGGTCGCTGTTTCCTTGCTCATGCACCCGCCTGGCGTATTCCACTTCGTTGTGAACCGGGACGAACAGGTCGCCGAGGTTGTGTAGCGTGAGGACCGGGATGCCGATGTCGCCGCTGACGACGGGGACCTGCGAGAGCCCGTTGGGCGTGCGTCCCTGCGGATCGGCAGCGACCCGTACGATCGTGTCGTTCAGGGCCTGTTCGCCTGGGTCGAGCGCGGGATTCGCGTCGAACTGGTAGACCGTCGTGGCGTTGTCCACGCCCACGCCCGGGCTGCGGGGCAGCGTACCGTCGCCGAGCGCAAGATCGAACAGGAAATTGCCCGGCCCGGTGGCAAAGTCCGGAAAGGTGTTCCAGAAGAACCAGGCCTCGTCGAAGTTGGGCCGGAACCCGCCGCTGCGCAGCGCGGTCAGTGCCTTCAGGTTCTCGCCGTCGGCGTTCAGGACGACCGGCCAGCCGCCCGGGAAGGCCTCCAGGCCGGCCTTGATGGCGGGGACGGTGACACCGGGGTAAATCAGGGGATCGACGGGGTATTGCGATGAGCCCGTGCCGAGCTGCTGAGCAGCGGCATTGAAATCGAGGAAATAGTCGAACAGGGCGTAGTCACCTAGCACGCCGCAGATCGGGAGAGCGGCGTCATAGGTGTCGGGATACTGTTCAATGGCCACGGCCGTCACGTGACCGCCCATGGAAGCGCCCGTCAGATAGACGAGTTCCGGTTCCCCTACCAGGTCGCCGAAATACTCGGTCAGCGCATGCGTATCCTGCACGCCCGTGGTGATATCGTAGTCGTTGCGGCTGTAGCTGGAGGCCGCCCACGCGTACCCGAGCGCTATCAGCAGCGGGCGCAGGGGATGATTGTCGACTGTCAGCTCGAGCCCGGTGCCCCGGAAACCATGGGCCCATACGACGAGGTCACCGTTCCAGTTGTCCGGCACCTCGATCCGGTACCCCGCCCGCGTGTGCACGCCCCAATATGCGGTGGCGCCGGGCAGCGCCTCGAAGGGCAGTTTGCTCTCATCAACGAAATAGCGCGGAGGCGGCCCGCCACCCGCGCCGGCATGTGACGTGATGGTGATACTAAGTAAAACAAAGAAGGCCGCAAGGGCGGCGATGACTGAACGCATTTTTCGGTTCTCCCGGCAACGCTTGGCCATGAAAGGAACGGGAACTATAGCCGATTGGAAAACAAATTGCCCGATCGCGTAACGCTGTGCCGGATGGCGTCAGAACAGGTCCTTCATCCGGAAGTACAGCATTCCGAGGGCGATGAAATGGTTGCCGAACCACTGCCCGCCCGGGATGCGGAAGTGC
>CALKKN010000331.1 GCA_937995275.1 uncultured Lysobacterales bacterium
AATCCCTATCGCTGGGAAATCGGTGAGACCACGCTCGGCCGCGTGGCCAACCGCGAAAAGATGATGCCCAAGACCTACATCACCGCGGACGGATTTGGCATCACACCGGCCGCGCGCCGCTACCTCGCCCCGCTGATCCAAGGCGAGGATTATCCGCCCTATGATCGTGACGGCTTGCCGAAATACGTGCGTATGAAGAAGGTGCTGGCGGCGAGAAAACTGCCCGATTTCGAAGTCTGAGGGGGCAGGGCCGCCTCCCTGTGGGGCGGTGCCGGGGGGGGCGCCCCGTTGGGTATTGATTTGGCTCAGTTTTTCTCAAGTTCGCGCAGCAGCGGCCGGCAAAGTTTGCTACCATACCGCGGTTTTGACGGGCCGCCGAACGGCACCGTCCTGTTTCCAGCGGGCCGGCACACGGTACTGGCCTGCAAACATACAATATTCCAGGGTTTTACCGAGGAGAAAATCTGATGACGAATGAGATGGCGCTCTGGCTGGCGCTGGGTTCGGCACTCGTGGCCATTATTTACGGTCTGCTGACCACGACCTGGGTGTTGGGCAAGGACGCGGGCAATGAGAAGATGCAGAAGATCGCAGCCGCCGTGCAGGAAGGCGCGAAAGCCTACATGAACCGCCAATACAGCACGATCGGGCTGGTGGGCGCGGTTCTGTTCGTCGTGGTTGGCGCGGCGCTGGACTGGGCCACCGCGGTGGGCTTTGCGATTGGTGCGGTGTTTTCCTCCCTGGCAGGCTACATTGGGATGTTCGTCTCCGTGCGTGCCAATGTGCGCACTGCGCAGGCGGCGCGCGACGGCGTCAGCCCCGCGCTGAAAGTGGCGTTTCGGGGCGGCGCGATCACCGGCATGCTGGTGGTGGGCCTGGGCCTGCTGGGCGTAGCCGGCTATTTCGCCGCGCTGCAGTCGCTGGGCTTCAGTGAGGACGCCACGCTGCACGCGCTGGTGGGTCTGGCGTTCGGCGGTTCATTGATATCCATCTTCGCGCGACTGGGCGGCGGCATCTTCACCAAGGGCGCGGACGTCGGCGCGGACCTGGTGGGCAAGGTGGAAGCCGGCATCCCCGAGGACGACCCGCGCAACCCGGCCGTCATCGCGGACAACGTCGGCGACAACGTCGGCGACTGCGCCGGCATGGCGGCCGACCTGTTCGAGACCTATGCCGTGACCCTGGTTGCCACCATGCTGCTCGGCAGCCTCGCGGCCGGCACGCTCGGGCCGAACGCGGTCATTTACCCGATGGTGCTGGGCGGGCTGTCGATCATCGCCTCGGTGCTCGGCACCTTCGT
This sequence comes from uncultured Lysobacterales bacterium, assembly GCA_937995275.1. Taxonomy (GTDB): domain Bacteria; phylum Pseudomonadota; class Gammaproteobacteria; order Xanthomonadales; family SZUA-36; genus CALKKN01. Next base: position 1,301 of record CALKKN010000331.1, read on the forward strand.
GGTCGGCACGAAGGAGGGCGGCAAGATCATGGGCGCCCTGTACAAGGGCGTGATTGCTTCGGGCATCCTCGCCGCGATCGCGTTCTACCCCGTCACGACGGCGATGATGAGCGGCAACGAAGCGGTGAGCGCGAACAACCTGTACTTCGCCGCGCTGATCGGCCTCGCGCTGACTGCCGCGATGGTGTTCATCACCGAGTACTACACCGGCACCGAGTTCAGCCCGGTCAAGAAGGTCTCCGAGGCCTCGACCCTGGGCCACGCGACCAACATTATCGCCGGCCTCGGCGTCTCGATGAAGGCGACGGCCCTGCCCGTGATCGCGGTCTGTGCGTCCATCTGGGGCGCGCACGAACTGGCGGGCCTGTACGGCATCGCGATCGCCGCGACCACGATGCTGTCGATGACTGGCATGATCGTTGCGCTGGACGCCTTTGGGCCGATCACCGACAACGCCGGCGGCATCGCCGAAATGGCCGAACTGGATCCCGAGGTGCGCAAAACGACCGACGCGCTGGACGCGGTGGGCAACACGACCAAGGCCGTGACCAAGGGTTACGCGATCGGTTCGGCCGGCCTGGCCGCGCTGGTGCTGTTCGCCGATTACACGAGCAGCCTGGCCAAGGTGCCGGCTCATGCCGACCTGACATTCGACCTGTCGAACCACTTGGTCATCATCGGCCTGTTCATCGGCGGCCTGGTGCCGTACCTGTTCGGTGCGCTGGCTTTGGAGGCCGTCGGTCGCGCCGCGGGCGCGATCATCACCGAGGTGCGCCGTCAGTTCCGCGAGATTCCGGGCATCATGGAAGGCACCGGCAAGCCGGATTATGCCAAGTCGGTCGACCTGCTGACCAAGGCCGCGATCAAGGAGATGGTGATCCCGTCCCTGTTGCCGCTGCTGATCCCGATCATCGTCGGCGTCGTGCTCGGTCCGCAAGCGCTGGGCGGCCTGCTGATCGGCACCATTGTCACCGGCCTGTTCGTGGCCATTTCGATGACCACCGGCGGCGGCGCCTGGGACAACGCCAAGAAATACATCGAGGACGGCAACTTCGGCGGCAAGGGTACTGAAGCCCACGCCGCGGCCGTCACCGGCGACACGGTCGGCGATCCGTACAAGGACACGGCCGGCCCGGCGATCAACCCGCTGATCAAGATCATCAACATCGTGGCGTTGCTTATCGTGCCGCTGCTCTGATCCGCGTTTGGAATGGATCGAGAAAGGGCGCCGTGATCCGGCGCCCTTTTCTTTGGGCCTCTTTATCGCGGCTAAAGCCGCTCCTACAGCTCAGGGCCGACATCGCCGCCTTGTGGGAGCGGCTTCAGCCGCGATCGGGAATCGGGGCCCAGCGCGGCCGGGGCCCTCTACGGACCTCGGGGTTGGGATGGGTGCTCAGGAACCGCGGCGACGGCTCCTCGGCAAAGGGCGGAACGGAATACAATCAGCCCGTGGCCTGTTGCGCCTCCTGCAGGACGAGTGCCTCCGTCAGCATGTCCACCAGTTCCGGATAGGAGCGGCGGTCCAGCAGGTTCAGCGCCCGGTGTCCGGAAAGCTGCCCCACCAACCGGATCGCGGCCACGGTGTTCGCCGCCGGCCCGGATACCAGGTCCGCACGCAGCCCCGAACCATAGGCGTTCTGCACGCCGAGCACGGCATAGGGATCGGATGCGCACAGAACGGTGAAGCGGGCCAGGTTGCGCAGATAATCGACCACGGTCGCCCCGTTGTAGGGCTCCAGCGGCGAGGCGCCGGCTTCGGCCACCAGCACCTGTGCGTCCCAGGCGGCGATCTTGGAGAGCATCAATTCGAAGGCGGTACGATAGCGCTCCTCGGAACAAACCGTCGAGGGCAGGCCCGCGTCCACGAAGTCGAGCACGCGGCGGGCGCCAGCGTCCCGAAACTTCAGGATGTCGCGGTACCGGGCCGCACCGGTGAGTTTGGCGGCGACGACATCCACGTCCAGGTACTTGAGGGCGCGAACGACCACTCCTCCGGCCGTGGTCTTGCCGGATGACATCGAGGTGCCGATCAGCAGTACGACGGGGATGTCCAGCGTCCGCGGCTCGACCGGCCTGACGAAATCCATCATGTTCAGCTTGGTGTCCTGGCGGATCACGTGGCCCAGGTACTCGAGCCGCATCAGGTCGGGCAGCATGGGCGAGATCGAGGTGGCACGGCCGAACAGGCCGGCGCTCGTGAGCGAGTCGAGCTCCAGGTCGTCGCCGACTGCGCGCCAGTTGCCGACACCTTCGAGCGTGGCGGATCGTTTGCCCAGGGCGCCGACGAGCAGGTCGCCGCGAACCAGTTCGGCCATCCGCCCCGTCTTGGTTTCGCATTCGTAGAGGCGATTGCGCTCCCCGACCACGCGCCCCACCACGAAGTCGCCGGTGGCCCAGTGCTCTCGGTCCAGCATCCGGGTGTCGAAGGCTTCGGTCCAGAGATCGGAGCAGCGGGTAACCGAGGTGAAAAAGTAGTGGCGGGTCATGCGCCGTTTCCTCCGGTCTGCTCCCCGTCGAGCGGGGGCGCCATCAGCAGCAGCGTCAGCAGCGCGGTACGCTCCAGGGTGGCCTGCACGCGCAGGTGCTCGTGGGCTGCGTGGGCCCCGTCGCCGACGGCGCCCATGCCGTCGAGCGTGGCCGTGAACTGGCTGGTGAAGTTGCCGTCCGAGCCGCCTCCGGCCAGGGCCTCCTCGAGTTGCAGACCCAGATCGTCCCCCAGCCGGCGCGCCATTCGCCACAGCCGCCGGTTCGCCGGCGTTCGCTCCATGGCCGGACGGCCGAAGCCGCCCTCGACGGTCAGCGAGGTGCCCGGTATTGCCGGCTGCAGCTCGAGGATGGCCGCTTCGACCCGGTCGGCGTCCTGCTGCGTCGCCACCCGGACATCGACCACCGCCTGGCTGCGCGGAGCGACCACGTTGGGCCGCAGGCCGCCGTCAATGGTGCCGACGTTGACCGTGACGCCGCGTTCCAGGTCGTTCAGCGCGAACAGGGTCTGGATCACATGGGACAGCTCAAGGATGGCGCTCGCCCCGGCTCCCGGGTCCAGTCCGGCATGCGCGGCCTCTCCCCGCACGGTCACGGTAAAGCGACCGATGGCCTTGCGCGCGGTCTTGAGCAGTCCGGCGGGACCCAGAGACGGTTCCAGAACGAAAACCCGGTTCATGTGCGGGGCGAGCGATTCGATGTACCGGCGGCTTTCCCGGCTGCCGATCTCCTCGTCAGAGTTCAGAAAGACGTGCGGCTCGACTTGCGGTTCGACACTGAAGTGCTGGAGGGTCTTGAGCGCCAGCAGGGCCTGGGCGACGCCGCCCTTCATATCGTAGACGCCCGGCCCCCGGACCGTGTCATCCTGCGCCTCGAAGGGCATCTCGGCCAGCGTGCCGAGCGGCCAGACCGTGTCGTAGTGGCCCAGCAGCAACTGTGTGGGCAGCCGGCGGCGCCTGTGGGTCGGCCGGGCGTGCAACATGCCGCCACTGGTGCGGCCCGGCACGCGCCGGACCATGAAACCCAGCCGCTCCAATTCGCCGGCGATGATCTCCCGAATTTCCGCTTGCGCGTCGGGGACGTTCGACGGCGATTCGGCCCGGGTCATGCGCTCCAGCAGCCACAGCAGGTCTGCCCGCTTGTTTCGCAGGTATGCCAGCACGTCGCTGGCGGCAGGTTGGATGTCCCGGTTCATCGTTGGTGCCCGCTGTGATTGCCCTGGCGCCCCCTGCCTACTTTTTCATTCCAGCCGGGAACGGGAACGTCAGGCTCTCGTCGATCGTTGCAAAGCGGCCGGGGTGAAGGTAGGCGAGAATGGGTGCGTTGTGGACCAGGGCCTGATCACCGCCTTCGTAAATGCGTTCCGCGTCGGCCGCCACCCGGGCGGCCACGATCCTGCCGATAATCAGGCTGTTGACACCGAAGCCGTCGACGATCCGGTCCAGGTGGCATTCGAGGAACATGTAGCCGCCTTCCAGAAGCACGCCGTCGACCGATTTGGCGGGGAAGACCGGCAACACGGAGAGAACCGGCTTTTCCGCCTCGCCACAACGCGGTGAAGCGGCCAGGCTGGTCAGCACCAGCTGCGACGGCCTTGGGAAGGAAACCGTAAATACGCCGTCGCGCCGGATATTCCCGTAGGTGTGATGGCGCGGCGTGCAGACGAACCCGTAGTAATTGTCCCAGCCGATGGGGATCGCCATGTGCTTCGGAGCCAGGTCATGGCTGCCGTCCGATTCGCGGGTGCCGATCAGCACCAGCGGCGCGACCCAGAAGAACCGGTCCCAGATCGGCTGGCTGATGTCGAGTTCGATGAGACGCTGCTCGCCGGCGGTATTGCTCATGCCCTCACTCCTCCCGGAATCGGGCTCCGGGAATGGCCCACAGACAACAACCCAGACTCAAGGTTATGCCCGGGAACCGCCACCTGCCATGATCTGGGGCAAGCGCAGCCGGTCACGCTTTCCGGTAGAATTCGCGCGATGACGGCAGCGGACCATAATGGCGGCCATCGTTCGATGTCGGATGTTCTGGCGGTTCTGTGCACCTGTCCCGATGCAGCGACGGCCGGGCGGCTCGCCGCGGGGGTGGTCGGTCAAGGGCTCGCGGCGTGTGTGAACATCCTGCCGGAAATCCGGTCTATCTACCGCTGGAAGGGCGAAATCCAGGACGATGCCGAAGTACTGATGATCGCCAAGACCACCCGGTCTGCCTACGCCGGACTGGAGGCCTGGTTGGTCGAACATCATCCCTACGACGTGCCGGAGGTGGTGGCGCTGCCGGTAGCGGAGGGTTCCGCCGCTTATCTGGAATGGGTTGTGAACGAGACCGAAACCCGATGAAAAACAAGGCGAGCAAGTGGCTGCGGGCAGCCTTTGCCGGGCTGCTGGGCTTGTGCCTGGCACCGGCCCTGCCGGCGATCGAATTCGACGAGGTCAGGGAGTTCGGGGACGTTTTCCGCATCTCCGGCGCGGCCGAGGGGCGCGAGCAGATCGAAGTCCGCTGGCAGATCGAGGACGGCTATTACCTGTACAACAACCGCTTCCTGCGCTTCGCCGCGTCCACGGAGGGCGTCGTCCTGGGCGAAGCCGGGGTGCCGCCGGGCAAGGTCAGTTTTGATGAGTTGCTCGGGGAAGAGGTCGAGAAATACCACGGGGAACTGCGGGTCACCCTGCCGCTGGAGTCGGTGGCGCCGGGCGTCGAGGCCGTTGAACTGGTCGTGCGTTCCCAGGGGTGCCTCGAAAACGAGCTGTGCTATCCGCCGACCGAACAAACGCTGCGAGTCGCTCTGCCTGCCCCGGAGGCCGCCCTGGGGCCCGGCCTGCTGGCCGACCCGCTGGCCGTGGCGCCCGCGGCCGGGCTGTTGGGGGAGGGGGCGGCCGTGCCTGCGTTGCAGCCCGAAGAAGCCTTCGTCTACGAGGCGATCGCGTTCGACAGCGATACGGCTCTGGTGCGGTTCACGGCCCAGCCCGGCTACTACCTGTACGTCGACAAGTTCCGCTTTGACGCGCGCGCGGAGGGGGGGGCGGTCGGAATCCGCGGCGTCGAGTGGCCCGAGGGCGTCATCAAGGACGACCCGGAATTCGGCCCGGTACCCGTTTATTTCGGCCAGGTCGAGGTGCCGGTGCATTTCGATCGCCAAGCCGGTCCGTCCCTGGATATGGTGCTCGAAGCGGACTTCCAGGGCTGCCGTGACGGCGATATCTGCTATCCGCCGATGTCCCGAACCGTCGCGTTCGCGCTGCCCGCCGGCGGCGGTGCAGCCAGTGCCGAAACCGGCGCCGGGGTGGCTATGGCCGCGCCGCCCGCTACGCAGCTCTCGGAGCAGGATCGGCTGGCCCGCCTGCTGACCGGCAATCCGGCCGCGGCGATCTTCGCGTTTTTTGTCGCCGGCCTGCTGCTGGCGTTCACGCCCTGCGTGTTTCCGATGGTGCCGATTCTGTCGGGGATCATCGTCGGGCAGGGTGATCGGCTGACGACGATGCGGGCGTTCTGGCTCTCGCTGGTGTACGTACTGGCCATGGCCGCGACGTACACCGTGGCCGGCGTGCTGGCCGGCCTGTTCGGCCAGAACCTGCAGGCCGTGTTCCAGAACCCGTGGATCATCGCCGCATTCGTGACGATATTCATCCTGCTGGCGCTGTCCATGTTCGGGTTCTACGACTTGCAGGTCCCCTCTCGCCTGCAGACCCGGTTGACGGAGGCGAGCAGCCGGCAAGAGGGCGGCGGATTCTGGGGCGTTGCCGTCATGGGTTTTCTGTCGGCCCTGATCGTCGGCCCCTGCGTGGCACCGCCGCTGATGGCGGCCTTGATCGTCATCGGTTCTTCGGGCGATGCCCTGCTGGGCGGTACCGCCTTGTTCGCCCTGTCGCTCGGCATGGGTGTGCCGTTGATCCTGTTCGGTGTCTCGGCCGGCAAGCTCGTGCCCCGTGCCGGCGCCTGGATGGACGCGATCAAGGCTGTTTTCGGGGTGGGCCTGCTGGCGCTGGCGATCTGGATGCTCGAGCGCATCCTGCCCGGTGGCTTGATCATGGTGCTCTGGGGCGCGCTGGCGATCGCTTGCGGCATTTATCTCGGGGCACTGGAGCGGATCGAGGCGGGCAGTTCCGGCTGGAAGAAGCTGTGGAAGTCACTGGGCGTGCTGCTGCTGGTGCTCGGCATCCTCGAACTCGTGGGCGCCGCGGCCGGGGGCGACTACTGGCTGAGACCGCTGGAGGGCGTCGGTGGATCGGCCGGTCCGGCCACAGAAGCGCACGAGACGGATTTCGTCCGGATCAAGTCCCTCGGCGACCTCCGCGAGGAACTGGATCGGGCCGCCGGCGCGGGCCAGGGTGCGATGTTCGATTTTTACGCCGACTGGTGCGTGGAATGCAAGCGGATGGAGCGCAACACGTTTCCCGATTCCCGTGTGCAGGGCCTTCTGGACCGCATGCGGCTGCTGCAGGCTGACGTGACGGCGCATGACGCGACAGACCAGGAGTTGATGCGGGCGTTCGACATCATCGGCCCCCCCGCCATCCTGTTTTTCGACCGCAACGGTGACGAGATGAAAGCCTACCGCCTGGTGGGTTATTTCGATCCGGACGAGTTCGCGGCCCACCTGGGCCAGGTGCTCGCCGCGCAGTGATAAAGCAGGGGATCATCCTGGTTGCGGTCGCCGTGGCTGCCGCGGGAGCCGGCTATTTCCTGGCGCGCAGCGTGGACCCGCGGAACGGGGCCGGACCGGCGGCGCACCCCGTGGGGCCGACTGCTGCCGAGGCCGCGCCGCAGTCGGATGAACTGCTCGGGCGACTGCGGCCGGATTTTACGCTGCAGGACGCCGGTGGAACGGCCGTGTCCGCCGGCGACTTCGACGGCAAGGTGCTGCTGCTGAACTTCTGGGCCAGTTGGTGTGCCCCCTGCGTGGAGGAAATGCCCATGCTCGCCGACTTGCAGCGCGATTATGCAGGCCGTGGCCTACAGGTGATCGGTATCGCCCAGGACGACCATCAGCGCGCCAAGGCATTTGCGGCGGACCTGGCGCTGGGCTACCCGTTGCTGTTCGGCATGGCCGATGCGATGCGGGCAGGGCGTCGGTATGGCAATCGCAGCGGCATGTTGCCCTATAGCGTGCTGGTCGATGGCAGGGGCATCGTGCGCTGGACCCATCTCGGCCCCCTCGCGCGCGAAGACCTGGAGGCCCGGGTGGCCGAACTGCGCTAGGCTCGCGGCCTGAACAATTTCACGAAATTTTTACATCTGCCGGGAAATCGCCGCGATCTCCGTCAATACGGCAGCGAACTGTGGACAATATGAACACGATCATGCAGACTTTCAGCGAAGAGTGGACGAGGTAATCCCATGGCCAGCATCCTGGTTCTTAACGGACCCAATCTCAATCTGCTCGGCAGCAGAGAGCCTGACACCTACGGGCACCGCACCCTCGAGGAGATCATGGAGGACCTCACGCGTTTCGCCGGGGCTTGCGGGCATGAATTGACCTACCGTCAGGAGAACAGCGAGGGCGCACTGGTCGACGCCATTCACAAGGCGGCCACGGCCGGTGTGGATTACATCATTTTTAACCCGGCGGCCTACACGCACACGAGCGTCGCGCTGAGAGACGCCATGCTGGCCGTCCGCATACCGTTCGTCGAGGTTCATCTTTCCGCCGTGGCGGCGCGGGAACCCTTCCGTCAGCTGTCGTATTTCTCGGACATCGCGATGGGCGTCATCACCGGATTCCAGGGCGACAGCTATCTGCTGGCCCTGCAGGCCATCATCAATCACATCGAGCCCTAAACCGGGCGCCGGGCTGCGGCCCGGGCAGGAGCGGAGCTAATGGACATCAGAAAAATAAAGAAACTCATCGAGTTGCTGGAGGGGTCCAGCCTCACGGAAATTGAGATCGTCGAGGGGGAGGAATCCGTGCGCCTCAGCCGCGGCGCCCCAGCCAGCGTCATCGCCGCGCCGGTGCACCACGGACTGCCAGCCCATGTCCAGGCCGCGGCGTGGTCCGCGCCCGCAATGGCGGACGCGGGGGAAACACCTGCGCCACGCGGTGGCGAAGAGGCCGGACCGAGCCAGGAGGAGGAAATTCCCGAGGGCGAACTGGCGCGGGCGCCGATGGTCGGGACGTTCTATGGAGCGCCAAGCCCGGACACCGAGCCGTTTGTCTCGCTGGGGCAGAAGGTCAGCGAAGGGGAGACCATATGCATTATCGAGGCGATGAAGATGTTCAACCAGATCGAATCCGAAGTGTCCGGCACGGTGGTGGCAATCCTGGTCGAGAACGGACAGCCGGTGGAGTTCGACCAACCGCTGTTTGTCATCCGTTAGCCACCCGCCATGGCCGCACTCGAGAAGATCGTCATTGCCAATCGCGGCGAGATTGCGCTGCGGATCCTGCGCGCCTGCCACTCGATGGGTATCAAGACCGTAGCCGTGCATTCGACGGTCGACCGCAACCTCAAGCACGTGGCCATGGCGGACGAATCGGTCTGCATCGGGCCGGCGCCGGCCACCGAGAGCTACCTCAACGTTCCCGCTATGATCGCGGCGACCGAGGTCACCGATGCGGTCGCGATCCACCCGGGATACGGTTTCCTGGC
>CALKKN010000332.1 GCA_937995275.1 uncultured Lysobacterales bacterium
CGGCTACCAGTCCCTGATGAAGGACCTGAAACAGTCGACGAAGCAACGCTTCGGCGGCCTGGACTTCAACTATCCCGCAGCGGACCTCGAGACCGAGATCGTCGCGCACGAGGGCGGCGTGGACGCGAAAATTGCCGGCAAACTGGTCAGCATCGCGGAACGCTCACGCAATCTGAAAGGCCACGGCCTGGACGAGGGCATGTCGACCCGCCTGCTGGTGTACGCCGCGCAACTGGTGGGCAAGGGCATCGACCCGCTGGCCGCCTGCCGGATGGCCCTGGTCACGCCGCTGACGGATGACCCGGACATGCGCGATACGCTGAGCGCGGCGGTGAAAACCTACTTCTGAGACTTGCCGGTAGCTGTCGGCGGGAAGCAGGGACATGAGCATCGATTTCTCGGATTACGTCAGCTGCCTCGACGAAAACGAGCACGAGCACATCGAGGCGCTGGAATCTTCTTACCACGAAGCGCAGCGCGTGATGTCGCCGCGCGGCCTCGACAACTACCTGCAGGGCATGCGCGCCATGTGCGCGCTGAACCGCGGGCAGGACCTGGTGCTGACCTACGTCCAGGAAATACCCGGGGTCGCCAGGGAAGTCGGCGAGGACGTGGTGCCCGACATCGTCGAATCGATGATGAAGCTGGCGTCGCACACGTCCGGCAGCGTCGTGACCCTGATGCTCTCGATGATGCCGCTGGCGGCACAGCGCCTGGGCGACGCCGACGTGCTGCGCGGCTACCTCAAGCTGCTCCATCAACTGGCCGGCAAGGCGCCGCGCGGCCTGCGCCCGATGATGGAGAACATGGACGAACTGCTGTCGAAGCTGACCCTGGGCGGCCTGCGCCGCTGGGCCATGTGGGGCGCCCAGGCCCACCAGCGGGACCTCGATGGCCAGATGGCCTATTTCGGGCTGAAGTCGGAGTCGTCACGCAGCGTGCTGCAGAAAGAGCGCCGCGGTACCCTGTTCATCGACAATCAGCGCAAGCTGAATTTCTACCTGCGCGCGCTCTGGGGCCGGGCGTTCTTCATGCGCCCGACTGCGGGCGACTACGAATCGCGGCGTGGCCTCAAGCCCTTCATCGAGAATTTCCAGGTTCACCTGCCGGACGCCTTCGACCCGTTCCGCGGCATCGACGGCATGGAGATCTACCGGGCTGCCGCCGCCCATGCCGCGGCGCACATGGTCTTTACGCGTGAGCCCATCTCCGCCGAGCAGCTCTCGCAGGCGCAGATGCGGTTCATCGAGCTGTTCGAGGATGCGCGCGTGGAATACCTCGCCTACAGCGAGTTTCCGGGATTGCGCAAGCTGTGGCTTTCGTTCTTCACGGCCGCGCCCGGCCAGGACGACGATTTCGGTGAAGTGCACGAAACCATGGACCTGATGCTGCGGGCCACCCGCGCCATCATGGATCCGGATTACACGGACAGCGCCGATTTCGTCAACGAGGTGGCCGCCGATTTCCGGGCCGAACTGGAGGAGGATCCCAGCAATCCGCGCATTTCCTGGATGGCCGGCGTGGAGTTTTACAACCGCGTGGTCAAGCATGCGACGATCCCCTCGGTGCGCGTGCTGTCCGACTGGCCCATTCCTTACCGGGACGACAATCGTTATTTCCGGGACTTCGCCGAAAACCTGTTCGAAACCCGCGGCGTCGACTACCTCCCGTCCAGCCAGCAGACGGTGCGCAAGTATGTCTCGCTCATGGAGATGGTCAACGAAATCAACTCCGAGCTCGAGATCGACCACCACCAGGAGGTGTGGGTGCTGGCATCCGAGCTGTTCCCGTACGAAGACGACTGTGAGACCACCAAGAGCTATAACGAGCTGGAGGGCGTGGAGCCCGTTTCGGACCCGTACCATTATGGCGAATGGGACTACCAGGTCCAGTTGTCGCGCCCCGACTGGGCCACGGTCATCGAGCGCCGCCAGGGCAAGGGCGATCCCGAAGTCATGGACGGGATCCTCGACAAGTACAAACCGATCGCCTCGCGCATCCGTCACCTGATCGACGCGCTGCAGCCCCAGGGTATCGTGCGCCGGCGCGGTTACGAGGAGGGCGAGGAACTCGACCTGAACGCGGCCGTCCGCGCGATGGTCGACATCCGCCGCGGCATCATGCCGGATCCGCGCATCAACATCCGCATCACGCGCCACGTCCGCGATCTCTCGATCGTGTTGCTGCTCGACCTGTCGGAATCGACCAACGAGAAGATCGGCGACCTCGGCGAGGGCGAAGAAGGTTACGAGGAGCAGCCCAGCATCCTCGACCTGACCCGCGAATCGGCGGGTCTGCTCTCCTGGGCGATCGACTCCATCGGCGACAATTTCGCCGTGCACGGATTCGCCTCCGACGGCCGTCACGATGTGCAGTACTACCGCTTCAAGGATTTCAACCAGGCCTATGACGATGAGGCCAAATCCCGCATGGCGGGTATGAGGGGCGGCCTGTCGACCCGTATGGGCGCGGCCCTGCGTCACGCCGGCTGGCACCTGGCGCAGGAAAGCGCCCAGAAACGCCTGGTCCTGCTGGTGACCGACGGCGAGCCGGCCGATATCGACGAACGCGATCCGCAGTATCTCCGCCACGACGCCAGGAAGGCGGTCGAGGACTTGGCGATGCAGGGCATCTACACCTACTGCCTGACGCTGGATCCGAATGCCGATCGTTACGTTGCCCGGATCTTCGGCGAGAACCACTACTCGATCGTCGATAACGTGGAGAGGCTTCCGGAACGCCTGCCGAACGTCTTTGCCGCACTGACGGGCTAGAACTGGACGGCCGCTAGCGCCTGAATGGCAAGACCTTGGCGGTGTGCGGCTCGCAGCCGGCCTCGCGCAGACGCGCCGCAAACTGCTCCAGTGCCTGCCTGAACTCGCCGACCAGGCGGTTGTGAAGCTGTCGCGAGTCCTCGCGGTAGTACACCAACTCGATCGGTGCGGGCTCGGCCAGGCCGTCGCGCCCGACCTCGTGGCGAAACGCCCAGGCCAGGCAGATCAGCCTGCCGCCCTTGCCGTCCTGCACGGCGTAGGCCTGGCTGTCGACGAAAATCACCTCTCCGGGGCCGATAACGGCCTGAAGCTGCATGCTGCGCACGGGGACAAACGCGTGTTCGTTGTCGCAGCGGCCGAGAACCAGGCGGCACAGGTTGTACAGTGCGGCCGGAATAGTCAGCCGTTCAACCGCCAGTTCTTCCGGCCTGAAAAAGGTTTCGCTCAGGGTGCCCGGCACGGTGTTTTCAGTCTTCGTCTGCCAGCTCGTTGTCCGGGTCCCAGCCACGCTTCCTGGCGTTTTTCACCGCGGCCGCATAAATCCGCCGGTGCCGTTCCCGAAGGTCGGGGGGCAGCCTCGAGGGGAGGTTCGCATACGGCTCCCAGGCCGCGGTGACCTTCTCGTAGAGGTCCTGGATGCCGCCCGGGCTCCATCCGGCGCAGGTCTCGGATTCGGGAATCAGGCCAAACACCCAGGCATCGCGAATGATATTGCCCGTCGGGTTCATGGCGCCCTTCGGGTCCTTGTCGATACCCACGTATCTCCTTTCATTCATGGCCGTATTTCGATTGGCTTTCGAGTGAGGCCAATCTTAACAAATACATGGGATTAGCGGGCTCCCCCGAAATTAGATCAGTGAAGCACGGGCCCCGGCCGCCGCGGAGCTGTCACCAGCCTGTTACCGCAGGCAACCCAGGACCGACGAGGCGTTAGCTTCAGGCCACGGCTCCAAGCAGCACCGGATCGTCAAGCTCCAGGCAGACCCCGGTGTCCACACGGATCAGCAAGTTGCGATCAACGATCGACCGTGAACAATCCGTGTTGCGTCCGACATAGGTGTGATCGAGGATGATGCTGTTCTGCAGACGGGCGCCCTTGCCGATGACGGCCCGTTCCCCGACGATGATGTCTCCTCTCAATACCGCCGATTTGTCCACCCGGCAGTGAGCGCCGAAATAGCCGTGGTCCGATCGGATGGACAGCGGGTTGACCCGGGCTTTCGGTGCCGTGCGGTGGCCTTCGATCGTTGTCCGGCCCGCCGGTTTCAGGTGACGGTAGCCGTCGCGCAGCAGTCGGAAGCTGGATTCATGGTAATCCCGAAAAGAAGTGGCTGAAAGCAGTCGCTGGGGTCCGATGGGCAGGTGGATGGCTTCCACGCGGTGCACGTCGCTCCAATCGGTCGGCAGCGGTTCGCGGTTGCCAGGCGGCAGCACCAACGCCACGGGCTCTGCGCAGACCGTCATTCGGATAGGAATGAGGGCGTGGATTTTCAAGTCGCCCAGGTCGTCCAGCACTTCGCTCCAGTCGGTATCAACGATGTGCCTGAGCCCGATTATCAGGCAATGAATGTCCAGCCGACTGATGTCCGCTAGGTCCGGCCTTACGGTTACGGTCATACCGAGCAGCGGCCCCGTGTCCAGGGCTGCGGTCAGCTCGGCATGCTGGTCAGGTGCGATGATGTCCACGTCGCGGATGCCGCTACGGTGCAGGCTTTCGAGGGCATGCATGACGAGCGGCTTTCCTGCCATGGGCAGCAGCGCGGGCGGGATTCGATCGGTCAGCGGCCTCAGGCCGCATTGAGAATGTTCGGCAATGATGATGGCTTTCAAGATAACCTCCTGTTGTTTGTTTAGTAAGCGCCCTTGCGAAGCAGGACCGCGGGAACGGTCTGCAGCAACAATTTCAGATCGGTCGTGAGCGATTGGCGATACAGGTAATCCTCGTCGAGGAGCACCTGGCGAGGAAACGGAATGTCGGAGCGGCCCGAGACTTGCCAGATGCAGGTGATTCCCGGCTTGGCCAGCAGCCGCACACGCTCCTCAATGCTGTACAGCTCGACTTCCGAGGCGAGCGCGGGGCGTGGACCGACCAGCGACATGTCGCCCTTGAGTACGTTCCAGAGTTGCGGTAATTCATCGATAGAACTTGTCCTGATGAATTGGCCCATCCGGGTGATCCGCGGGTCCTTTTTCATCTTGAAGATGACGCCACCCTGCATCTCATTGGACGTTTCCAGCTTTGCCCGGCGGGCCTCCGCATCCAAGTACATCGAGCGGAATTTCCACAGTCGAAACATGCGTCCGCGGTAGCCAACGCGCATCTGCGAAAAGAATGCAGGCCCCCGGCTTTCCAGCCGGATCAGCAGGATGACCAGGAGAAACAGGGGAGACATGGAAACCAGCAGCACTGATGCGACCGCCAAGTCCAGCGCACGCTTCAGCACCGTGGTGGCCAGCGCCGGCAGCCGGGCTGCCAGGTGCCGCAGTCGTACCAGGCCCTGGCGTAGCGAAACCGCCCGGTCAAGTCCGCCATAGTGCTCGAGTACCCTCGATTCTTCGGACGGCGTCAGGCGTCCGGCACGGACGGTCGCCCCGTGGCGGCGTTTCTCCGACCAGGCGCGGTAGAGAAACAACGGGTTCCCGACGATGTACCGTCGCCACATGCGCCCCGGTTCCTGCAGCAGACGCCAGACCCACTCCAGCCCGATTTCGCGCAGCCAGACCGGTGCCCGTGCAATCCGCCCCGAGTAAAAATCGAACAGACCGCCAACGCCTATCTGCAGGCGCGCATTCAACCGGCTCCGGTTGCGGTCGATCCACAGTTCCTGCGCCGGCGCGCCCATTGCCACGAGCAGCACATCGGCACCCGAACGGTTGATAGCCTCGATGACGGCATCTTCCTCCTCCGTGTCGAAGTAGCCGTGGTGGCAGCCGGCAAACTCAAGGCCGGGATACCGCGATTGCATGGTTGTCGCAGCGGCCCGTGCGATCCCTTCGCGCGCACCCAGCAGATAGATGCTGTGGCCGCTTTCGGCCAGGCGCTCGCAGAGGACCGGAAACAGGTCTGTTCCGTTTACATTTTCCCGAATGCCGACGCCGAACATCTGAGCTGCCAGCCGCACGCCGATACCGTCGGGGTAAATCCGGTCGAACTGGTTCAGGGCATGGTGGTAATCGCCGTGATTGAATGCCCTGTTCAGGCAATCGGCGTTCACAAATCCCACGGACGTCTGACGTCCTGCCTGCAAGGACTGCAGCATGTCATCCAGCGCGTCCGCCATGCGGGCATTGACCACGGGCACGCCGAACAGGTGGAAATCGCGTTCGTTGGCAGGCGGACGCGCCGGGGACATAATCGAGGCGATCAGCGACCTGCCCAGGACGGCAAAGTAGGCGCCCGGGCCCCAGCCGCAGGTTGCCGCGCCGTGCTGCTCGGCTTCCAGGAACTCCACTCCCAGGTTCTTTCGCAGTTTGGCGGCAGTAAATAGCCCCGGCCGGGCCGCCGTCCGCGGCGGCGAGGCCAGGGTGCAATGGCCGGCGATGACGTCGAACAACGCAGCGAGACCAGCGCCTGGCGCGCTGCCGGCGAAACGCCGTGCATCGCCCGAACTCACATCGTCGTTGGTCCTTGCCAGGAGCCGCCCCTCGCTGGCCAGCGACCAGACCGCATTCAGCAGTATGAGGGGCGACGTCAAAATGATCGCCAGGGCGGCGAGGCAGCAGTCCAGGGCTCGCTGTCCCCGGAAGCTGGAGGGCTCGGGGGCTTCGGCGGGCTGTAACTCAGGGCGGCTTACGATGCCGGTTTGAGAATTTGTTTTCACTATGCAATCTCCGAATTCGTGATTCTGACGACCCTCATAATTCAAAAACTGTGCCGAATCGTTCGGCCGCTGGTGTGACGGATTACATGATCGGGAGCGTACGCGGCCGACCGGGCCCTTTCTGCAGGCCTTGCGGCGGGTCAGTTGTGCGACCGCGGATTCATTTACAGGAGTCTCGCTTCCCTGCTCCCGCCTTCGGCTCCGCTGGCCGTGGACGTCGTTCCGGGCGTGGCATAAGCACCCGCCATTCGCACGTTGAATCGCAAATTGCAACGCCTTCTGGTAGTGACAGCGATGGTGATCCGTCCACATAACGACAACCGTCGGGTTTTTCGATGGAAAAGCCGGGGATGCGCCAAATACCAAGCGGATTTCAGCCCGCTGCTACCGCGGTATGCCGCGGGCACACATCTTGCATAAAGTACTCAGGCAAACGCTCGATGGGGCGTCCGGGATTGGAACTTCGATGGGAATGGAACTGAAACACTGGCTGTTCATTGGGATGACCCTGGCATTCGTACCGGTCGCCGCCTGGATGGGTGTGCGCTTCCGTTGGGCTGAACGTGGCCTGTTCGCCGCGGCCTTTTTTTCGACCTGCTATCTCATCGATATCAACCTCTTTTCCATGGAGTGGTATCGGGGCGACACCCGGGGTTTCGAATTCGGCGTCACGGACTGGATGGTCATGGCGCTGATTACCGTGATGGCCCTGTCGCCGCGCTGGCGCCGGCAGCGTCCGGAACTGCTGCCCCCCAACGCCTTGCTCCTGGGCCTCTATTTTTTGCTGGCGTTCAGTACCCTGTTCGTCAGCGACGTTCCGCTATTCAGTGCGTTCGGATTGTTCAAGATCCTGCGCGCCATCGCCGTCTACTGGCTGGCATACAACTTTCTCAGGAGCGAGCAGGACCTGCGGCATTTCCTGCTGATCCTGGCGGCAATCGTCGCCTTCGAATTCGTGTTCGTGCTGTATCAGCGGGGCATCGGCATCTACCGGGCCACGGGCACCCTGCCGCATTCCAACACGCTCGCGCTCTACATCAACATGATGAACATGATCTTCCTGTCGATGGTTCTCAACGACCGCTCGTCCGGCTGGCAGCGGTACGTTTACTGGGCCGCGTTGGGGATGGGTAGCCTGATCGTGCTGGCGACGTTCTCCAGGGGCGCTCTGGCGGTCATGGCCCTGTGCTACCTGCTGGTGGTCGTATTGTCCCTGGCGGATCGCATCCGACCGGTCAAGCTCCGGGTCGTCATGGTGATGGCGCTGCTGACCCTGCCGGTCCTGATCAAGGTGACACCTTCGATCATTCAGCGCTTCGAAACCGCGCCGATCAATGCCGAGCTGAGTCGTGAGCAGGCCAACGAAGCCGCCATAGCAATGGCTGATTCGGCCTGGCTGGGCGTCGGTCTCAATACCTATTCCCACGCTATCAACGAGACGAACTTCTCGCGCTTCGTCCCGCTGGAGGTTGACCGGGGAATCGTCCACAACATCTATTTGCTGCACGCTGCGGAAATGGGCTGGGTCGGACTCCTGCTCTTTCTGCTGCTGATCGCCCGGTTCCTGTGGATGGCGTTGAAACTCATCCGCCGGCGCATGGACAACATCGTGTCCTGGATTGCCATCGGGATATTTGCCGGGATGTGCTCGCTATGGATTCAGTCGAGCCTCGAGTGGGCATTCCGACAAACCTACATCACCGTTGAATTTTTCATGCTTGCCGGCTTCCTGGCGGCCTTGCCGCGGGTATTGCGGCAGCAGGCGGTCGAACAGCGGGCGCGACGGGCCCGGGTTGCGCAGCATGCGACCGCCCGTGCGCGGTACGCCGCCGGCCTCCCGACAGCGCCGGCCGTCACCTGACACTGACCCCAACATCAACTCACTACCTGGAAACAAAACGAGGAAAACATGAAGCAAACCAAGGACAAGATCGCGATCATTATGCGCTCGTACAACGACGCCGAAGTGATCCGGGGCACGCTGGAAGCGCTGTCGCGTCAAACCATCCGCAATTTCGAATTGTGGAACTTCGATTCGACTTCGAACGACGGCACGATCGACATCATCCGCAAGTTCAACCGCGCTGACCGGATTCAGCTCAACGACTCGGCCACCTACAATCCCGGACGGGTACTCAATGAGGCGGTGGCCACAGTCGATGCCGACATCGTGGTGTTCCTGAATTCCGACGCCACGCCCCAGGACGAATACTGGCTGGAACGCCTGATCGAACCGCTGGCGGATCCCACCATGGGAGCGGTGTTTGGCCGCCAGGTGGCACGCTCCGACTGCCGCAGTCTGTTCGTCAAGGACACCGAGCGTGCGTTCGGGGACGGCAGCGAATCCTCCGGCTGGATGCACTTCTTCTCGATGGCGAGTTCGGCGGCACGCCGGACCGTGCTGGAGCGCTTTCCGTTCGAAACCGCCATTACGTACTCCGAGGACATTGAGTGGACTTACCGGCTGCGCCGCGGGGGCTATCGGATTCGATACGTGCCCGAGTCCGTCGCCATGCATTCCCACAACTACACGCTCGGGCAGTCGTACAGGCGTCATTTCGGTGAAGGCAAGGCCGAAGGCTACATCTTTCGGGAAGGCGAGCTGAACTATTCCTGGTTACGGTACTTCCTGATGCCGTTCGGGATGGAAGTCATGCGGGATCTGCGATGGGCATGCGAACGGCGTTCGCTGGATGCCCTGCTGCACAGCGTACCGCTGCGATTCACGCAGAAATGGGCACGCTGGCGCGGGCAGCGGGATGCCGCCCGGCAGATGTCGGACAGCAGCAGACCGCCACCGGCGCGGTCTGACTCCTATACCTTCGACGGCAATGCCGAGGTCGAGGCCCGCATCGCCATGGACCAGTCGCTGGTCAGCATCTACGTACGGGATGCCGTCCCCGACGAGCATTTCGAATCGCTGGTCCTGATGGGCGGCTACGGACGGGGCGAGGGCGGTTACCGCCTGGTGGACGGCAAGCCGGCGCCCTGCAACGACTACGACTACTTCCTGGTGGTCAAGGGCATGAGCCGCCGTGAGGCTGGTGCTCTGCAGACCCGGCTCCGGGAGGTGGCCGAGCGCCTGGAGCATATGGTGGGTGTCGAGGTGGACCTGGCCGTTCTGCGCAAGGAAACACTGGCATCGGCGCCGTTCACGCTGATGAACGCGGAGATGAAATGGGGCCACCGCGTGATTGCGGGCGATCGATGGGTGCTCCAGGCCATGCCCGCCATGCCTTTCGACAACTTGTCGCTCGGCGAATTCACCCGGCTGATGAACAACCGCGGGGCCTTGCTGCTGATGAACGCTAAAACGCTCGAGGGTGCGCGCGACATCGTGGGCGAGGAGCGTGAGGTCTTCTTCCGCTACCTCTTCAAGGCCGTACTCGCCTGCGGCGACGCGCTGCTCGCCATGGACGGTATCTACCACCCGGCATACGCCGAAAAGCGACGCCGCCTCACCCTCGTCGGCGAGTTACCGTGCCGGGACTTTCACCGCCTGTACCGACTCGCGGTCGACAACAAGTTCTACCCCGATTCCGGGCTTTACGAATCCCAGGACCTGGAAGCGCTGCAGACCCGCGTCACCCACTGCTGGCTTAACACCCTGTCCCACCTGGAAAGCCACCGCACTCGTCGGCCGATCGGGAGCTGGCGCGATTATGCGCGGCCGCAACTGGCCAAAGGGCAACTCGAGGCGCACCGACGATGGCGAAATTTTGCGATCACGGTGCGCGACTTCGGCGCCCGACATGCCCTGCGTTATCTGGGCTGGGCCGTCCGGTACCCGCGCGAACGGCTGATCTCGGTTCTGCCTCTTCTGCTCAGCGCGAATCGAGACGGCCAGGCGGATCTGGTCGCCGTTCCCCTGAACATTCCACGGGAAACCGGCTGGTCGGAAACGGTGGATGGGTACCTGCACACCTGGCAGCGCTACGCCTGAGCGTTGGCCCGCTCAGGGCGAGCGTTGGCCGAGCCGCGAAGCGTCGGACAGCAGTCCGAACGCCACCGCGGTCACGGCTATCTCGGCCACGGTAGGCTCCGACATGGGCGGGAGGGGCCGGGCGTCGACGAAGCGGCGCAGCGCCGGGTAAGCATTCGGCTCCGCCGCGTTTTCCATCGGCAGATACGCCTCGTTGACGGCGCGGGTGGACGGCCACAGCGCCGGCAGATGGAAATGCGGGCCGTTGACCGGGATGCCGGCGACCGTTCCCGGGGCTGCCTTGTACTGATCAAGCTTGGATAAGGGATAGGCCGGGCTGCGCCATCCCGTCCCGGTGATGTAACTGATGGATTGAGGATTGGCACCCAACTGCGGGTCTGTCATGGATGCAGCCGCATCGCGATAGCGCGAATCGCCGCTGATTCTCCATGCCTGGAGCAGAGGCAGCACCGCCCGGCTCGAATGGGCGAAAGAACCCCACCCCGTGTAGGGCCGGTGTTGGTGCATCGGTGCGCCGAACGGGTGCTCTTCAGATTTGCGAAGGTGCCAGTCGGCCGCGCTGACGAGCACGCGACGCAATTCCGCATCCAGTCTCCGGTACGCTGCGTCGTCGAGCGGCGTCATCTCCTCGCCACCCTCTGCCAGGGAGCGGTGCAGTGCCCAATACGCGGCCAGGCCCTGCTGCCGAAAAGTGACGCCCGCCGTTGGGTCCGGGGTGAAATCGGCCAGTATGGCCAGGCAGGCATCGAGGAAACGGGGGTCGCGAGTGGTCCGGAACAGTTCGGCGGCCGCCCAGAGGCGGTTGTCGGTCGCCGAGGTGTCGGCGTATTCCCCCGCATGAACGCCGGGCGGATTGCGATAGCGCTGGCCCTCGGGAGGCCATTGGGGCATCCGCGTCACGAAATCCCAGGCGGCCCGCGCGGCGGCCAGCGCACGGTCTGACCGGTCCGGATACCAGGGGGCCAGCAACCGGGCGTGTATCGCCGCCGCCGCGGCGAACGAAACGGTGGCGTGCGTGGTCTTCTCAAAAAGGAAACGGGGTTGGTCCACCTGGCCAGGCAGCGATTCATCCCAACGCTCGGGGGCCACGCGGCTGTAGACTCCCCCGTCCTCCGGGTCCTGCATACCCAGCAGCCAGTCCATTCCCCACGACAACTCGTCGATCACGTCGGGGACGCCGTTGCCGCTCTCGGGGAGACCGAGGTCGTCGCCGGCGAATGCGCCGGGGAGCAGGTCCATGCCAACACCGAATGCGTGCCAGACGGGCGCCGCGTTGACCACGTACTGGCCATAGTCGCCGGCATCGAACCAGCCGCGCCCGACGGCACGATAGGCATACGGCTTCTCGCCCCGGCCCAGAGGGGATGCTCCCACCGCCGGATGGATCAGCGCGTTGAGGTGCGCGGGCACCCCGCCGGCCCGCTCACGCCCGGGATCGGACCACGGCGCAGAGACGGGCGTGGAGTTGCGGGCATGGTAGAAGAGGCGGAATACTCGGCGGTAAACCGCTGCATAGACGGTATCGCCGATGCCGAATTCCGGCGACCGCCCGATTCCCGGAATCCGCACAAAATAGCGGCCGGGACGTTGGAGGGCGCCGAAATCCACCCGGTAAACGGCGTTGCCGCTCCAGGGGTCGTGTGTCGTGACCGATTCCAGCAGACCCGCTAGCGCAACCTCGTCCGATTCCGCGTCGACAATTTCGAAGCGGCTGCCGTCCACCGGCATCGGCCCGGCGGTGCCCAGCCAGTCGCCAACGTAGGCCCGTTTGCGGCCCGCTGGCGGGTAGCCCACCTGGTTGAGCTGGATCGCCGGAGTCACCGCTTCGCCTGCGTGAAGGAATCCGGTCGAAACCGGTGGGTCGCCGGCGAGATCCAGGCGGTATCGGCGGTTTTTTGCCAGCGGCTCCTTCAATAACAGATGAACTCGATGCTCAACCAGTGCGTCGCCATGCCGGTCAAAACCGACGACGGTACGGGAGCGGCCGGTGCGCTCGACCGGCAACTGACTCGAGTCGCCATCCATGGAATGGATGCGAACGACCTCTGTAGACTGCAAACGCGGTGGCGGCGCCGCCAGGCCCAGTAGCAGGGCGCGGTCCGATACGACCTGTACGTACAGGGCGGGAAAGCCGTCGGGGGCGGGCGAGCAGCCGTGATCGGCAGTGCATTCGTGGAGCGGCGTCGTGACACCGATCCGGGCATCTTCGCGCCACCGCTCCGCTGCCATCGGTTCCGTTGCGGCGCCGAAGGACGGCATCGCGGCGCCCAAGGCCACCGCGATGCCGCCGTACAGCTTCCGCCTCAGCAACCGGCCTGGGACCCGGGCGGCAGGGCCGGCCACGGATCAGTCGCCCACTGTGTCGGCCAGGATGAGACCGACCTGCAGGGCCTGGACCGCGGGGAAGATCTTGTCGATCACTCTCGAGAATTTGGTCAGTCCCGTCGGGGGAACGTAGACGATGTCACCGGGCTCCAGCGGAACTTCGCGCGCGTGGCCGGCCAGTACTTCCTCAAAATTGATCATGTAGACCGTCGGGTTGTGTAGAGAGCCGCGAACGATGTGGACGCGCTCGAGATCTGCATCGGGCGTGAAACCCTCGGCCTGGGCCAGCGTGCGTGACATCGGCATGTTTTCGCGATAGGCGAACAGCATCGGGTTATTGACTTCGCCCAGAATGTACACTTCTTTGGAAAGGCCGGACGGGATGTAGATGTAGTCGCCCGAGCGCAGCGGAATGTCGTATCGCAGATCGCCCTGGCGGACCAGACGAACGAAGTCCACCGGCAACACCTGTCCGTCGCGCGCGATGAAGGCATGGGTCAGGTCGGCCAGTTCGACCGACGTCGCGCGGAACTGCCCTTTGTTCAGCCCACCGGCGCCGGCCAGTGCCTTGGTGATCGTGACCTCCGTGGTCAGCGGGTATACGCCCGGCGTGACGACCTCGCCGAAGATCGTGTACTGCTGGCTGTTGAATTCCTGCACGATAACGGACACTTTCGGCGACAGGATGAATCGGGCCAGCCCTTCGGTTAGCGCCTGGTTCAGTTCACTGACCGTGCGGCCGGCAGCCTCCACGTCGCCGACCAGTGGGAACGAAATCCGTCCGTCGGGACGAACCGGTATGCCCTCGATGGTGAGGTCCGGCTCGTCGTATACGGATACGTTGAGCACGTCTCCGCGCCCCAGCTTGGGCGTATTCGGGCTCTCGGCCTCCAGGCGCTCCAGCTCCGCCAGTTGCTCCGTTTCCTCCATCTGGGGGACGACAACCTGTTTCTCCACGGGCGGCGGGCCCGGCAGGGGGGTCTGGTGGGGGCCGGGCGCGGTTGAGGCACAGGCGCCCAGTAGCATGCAGACTGAAACTGCGGCGGCATTCTTTATCGATTTATGCATGTACATTCACTCCGCGAGTGCCGAATACTCGTCCTGGTTTGGTTATCTTGATGAGGGGTGCGGTTTCCAATCGCGGTTCCGGCACGTCGAGCAGGATAACGCCGACGCACCGGATTCCGCGTTTCTCAAGCCGCCCCATGATGCGCCGCAGTTCATCCCGGCGGTTGATCCCGCTGCGAATGACCAGCAGGGCCTGGCCCAGTCGGCCGGTCAGTTCCATTGCGACCTCGAGGTCCTGTAAAGGTGGCAGGTCGACCAGCACGCGGCGGTCGTCCTTGTGGGCGGCGACGAGGCGCGAGAGGTCGTGGGAAGCCATGGCCAGCAAACCCCTGTCATCCGCAGGGCAGCCCGATGCGGACGCTGCGATGAGTTCGAGCCGGCCGGTCGGGTCGCTGGATGTTTCCAGAGGCATCCCGTCGAGCAGGTGTTCGTACAGACCCGATTCCGGAGCCGGCAGCTGCAGCAGCTCGCCCGGTCGAGGTCCGGCGCTCGTTCGGAGATCGGCATCGACGAGCCGGACGCGCTGCCCTTTCATGAGCCGCGTCAGTGCCAGGTTGGCCGCCACCGTTGAGCGGCCGGCACCCGGTTCCAGATCACCTCAGGCCAGCGCGCCTGGAAATCGATCTGGTCCAGGGGCGACCCGCCGTCCACAACAACTTGCTCCGGCTGCAGCTCAGCCAACAAGCTGCCGACCCGGACTAACGCGGATTCCAGGCCCTCGGCCAGATAAACCTCCCCCCCAACTTTGGTCAACGCTTGAATAAACCGCTCGGTCAGATCGGGAAAAGCGCGCCGCGATTTCCAGGGCGTCGGACCGGGGGCAGAT
>CALKKN010000333.1 GCA_937995275.1 uncultured Lysobacterales bacterium
TGCAGCGCTGTATCAGCAATCGCCGGGCACGACAGTTTTCCCACCAGAAGGCGGTTTCCGGGCTGGGTATCGGCAGGAACTTGCCGACCGGTCCCGTCATGTCTCCGTCCCCACGATGAGCGTTGCGTGGCTGGACATGACCCCGCCTTGCCCGTGCACCAAAGCGACTGACGCCCCCTCCACCTGGCGCGCACCGGCCTGTCCACGCAGCTGCATGATGGCCTCGGTCAGCAGGAATATGGCGCCGGGGTTTCCGGGATGAGCATGCGACAGCAGCCCGCCGTGAGTGTTCATGGGCAGGCTGCCGCCCAGCGTCGCCGCTCCGGACTCCACGAAGTCCCCCGCCTCGCCCTTCCGGCAGAACCCCAGGTCTTCCAGCTCGATCAGTACTACCGGGGTGAAGCAGTCGTACAGCTGCACCAGATCGACATCCGCGGGACCCAGTCCCGCCATCGCATAGGCTTCCTCACCGGACTGCACCGCCGCGCTGGTGGTCAGGCTGTGTGCCTGGCTGATGTGCTCGTGGCTATGCCCTTCGCCCGCTCCCAGCAGGTAGACCGGACGGTGCCTGAAATCGGGGGCCCGATCGGCAGCGGTCAGAACGATGGCAACGCCTCCGTCGGACACCAGTGAGCAGTCGAGCAGGTGCAGAGGATCCGCGATCATGCGCGAGGCCAGAACGTCTTCGACCGTGATCGGGTCCCGCATCTGGGCCGCCGGATTCAGGCTGGCGTGCTGCCGGCCGTTCACTGCCACGGCGGCGAGTTGCTCGGGCGTCGTACCGAACCGATCCATGTGGGCCCGCGCGATCAGGGCGTAAAAGGCGGGCACGGTCGCCCCGAACGGCGTTTCGAATTGAGGATGGCCGGTCGACGACTGGATTTTCTTGGCCTGCTCGCGGGTCAGTCCGCTACGCAGTGAATCGGCCAATGCGACGACAACCGTGTTGCAGGCACCGGTCGCAATGGCCGCAGCCGCCTGCCGGATACCCGAAAATGTCGTGCCGCCCCCCGCATTGGCGCTGACGCAGTATCGCGGAAAAATCTGCATGTACTCCGCGATGGCCTCGGCGTGGTACAGGTAAGGCTCAGCCATCGAATTGCAGGTAACCAGGCCGTCCACCTGGTCCTTCGTTATACCGGCATCCTCGAGCGCCAGCTTGACCGCTTCGACGCACAGTGCCGTCGCACTGACGCCGGGAAGCTTGCCGACGGGGGTGTCCGCCGCCCCGACGATGGCCACCTTGCCGCGCAATGAGGACATCAGGTTCCGATCATCCGACGGGCAACCGGACTACCGCCCGGCCCGGCGCAACGACACGGTCTTCGGCATTCACGACATGCAGGTCCAACGTCACCAGCCCGTTTTCCATGTCCACCGACAGCACCTTGCCGCCCGAAACCAGCGGCTCGTCGACGTACACCGCCCAGCGATTGGAAAACTCGAAAGACACGAGTTCCGCGTCGTCGCCCATCCACTCGAGCACGCACTGGGTTAACCAGTCGCCGATCAGGGGACCGGCAACCACCAGCCCGGGATAACCCTCCACTTCCGTTGCATAGGGCGCGTCGAAATGGATCCGGTGCGCATTCCAGAGCACCGCGTTGTACAGGAACAGTTGCACTGTATCGCAGACCAGTTCCCGCGTTGGCAGCGAATCACCCGCCTGGACCGTGGCGATCGAAGGCCCGGCCATCAGCGGAGTATCCGTGTGATTTTTTCGCTCAGCACCGGCTCTCCCGAGCGGGTGTGAACCTCACGGGTGAGCTCGTAGAAAATGAGCGGGCCCCTGGAGCCGGACTTCTCGTAGATGTCACTGAGCGTTCGCGTCATCACCAGTTCGTCACCCGGCACGATGGGCCGGTGATAGTCTATGTTCCAGCCGCCGGCCATGGCCCGCTTGAGGGGAAACTCCGGCAGCAGTGGATCGACCGACAGGCCGTCGGGGAGAAGTTCGCCGAGTTCCACCACGTCCCAGAACAGCGCGATATGGAACAGGGGCGGGGCCACGTCTCCGTCGATGAACCTGCGCAGGCGCTGACCCGTGGCAACCGCGTATTTCCGTATGTCACGGCGCGTCACCAGTTCCGTCCGGGGCGTCGCCGATGCTCCGATGTGAGCAAGCACCGCCTGGTCGAGCAATGAACCCATTCGACAAACCCCCGATCAGAAGGGAAGGTCGAGGTCCAGATGACGATTGCGAATGCGCCATACGCCGTCCGCTCTGACCACATCGTCCCGGTATATGCCGCTTATGATCACCTTGATTTCCCCGTTCTCTACTGAAAACACCACCAGGCTGGAGCACACCGAGGCCGACTTCTTGGCCTCGGCCTCGAAGAAGAAGTTCGATATGACGTGCCGGCGCACATCGGTCTGTGACGCCAGCGTATCCGACATCAGCTGCATGATGGCGTCCCGGCCCTCGAACGGCCCGACATCGCCGACGCCTGCGATCCGCACGAGCATTCTGGCGTCCGCCGTGAAGCAATCTGCGAGATCCTCGAGGCGCCGTTCGTCGAAGTAGTAAGCGGCGCGGCTGAGCAGTTCCTGAATACTCAACTTGTCTGATGACTTCATGGTTCCGATTCTCCTGCCTGGAGTCGACTCATCCTGCCATACGACCCTGCCACCATCAATGCGGCCTGATTCAAGGCCGGTCACGCATGCCGGCGAGGCTGAGCATTTCGTTGTGGAACAATCGCCGTGCGGTG
>CALKKN010000334.1 GCA_937995275.1 uncultured Lysobacterales bacterium
TCCGGCCCTGACCTCGGGACGCGTGGCCGATTTTGCGTTCCACCCCGACGCCTGGCAGGAGTACTACGTGGCCATGGCCAGCGGCAACCTGTGGAAGACGGAGAACAACGGCACTACCTGGACCCCGGTGTTCGAGAACGAGGGCGCCTTTGCGCTGGGTGTGGTCGAGATCGACCCGGGCAATCCGAACATCGTTTGGGTCGGCACCGGTGAGAACAACAGCCAGCGCAGCGTCGGATTCGGCGACGGCGTCTATCGTTCACTCGACGGCGGCGGCACCTGGCAAAACGTTGGGCTGAAAGATTCGGGCCACATCTCGATGATCCGCGTTCACCCCGAAGACGGTGACGTGGTGTGGGTCGCCGCCCAGGGACCCTTGTGGAGTTCGGGCGGCGATCGAGGCCTGTACAAGACGGAGAACGGCGGCGCCAGCTGGTCGAAAATCCTGGATGTCGACCGTGACACCGGCGTCAACGAGTTCGTCATCCAACCGGACGACATGGACGTCATCGTCGCCTCCAGCTATCAGCGGCGGCGCCACGTCTGGACATTGATCAATGGCGGGCCGGGCAGCGGCATCCACAAGACGACCGACGGCGGCAAGAATTGGCGCGAAATCAGTCAGGGCCTGCCGGAAGGCGACCTGGGGAGGATCGGTCTGGCCATGGCACCATCCTCCCCGAACGTGCTGTACGCGATCATCGAGGCCGAGGAAGAGCAGGGCGTCTACCGCAGCACGGACTTCGGGGAGAGTTGGGAAAAGCGGTCCGATCACATGACGACGTCCCCGCAGTACTACAACGAACTGTATGTCGATCCACACAATGCCGACGTGGTGTACGCGCTGGATACCTTCACGCACCGTTCGGACGACGGCGGCAAGACCTGGAGCAGGGTGTCCATCGAGAACCGGCACGTGGACGACCACGCGCTGTGGATCGACCCGGACAATTCCGGCCACCTCATTATCGGCGGCGACGGCGGTGTCTATGAGACCTGGGACGGCTCCAAGACCTGGCGACACGTCCGCAATTTGCCCACCACCCAGTTCTACCGTGCGACCCCGGACAACGACGTGCCGTTCTACAACGTCTGCGCCGGCACGCAGGACAACTTTACGCTGTGCGGCCCGAGCCGGACCACCTATACCGACGGCATTACCAATGCGGACTGGTGGATCGCGCAGTCCGGTGATGGCTTCAAGGCACAGATCGACCCCACGGACGCCAACGTGGTGTACGCCCAGGCCCAGTATGGCAACCTGGTCCGTTTCGATCGCGTGACCGGTGAGCGGCTGTTCATCACCCCGCAACCCGGTGGCGCAGAGGACAACTACAAATGGAACTGGAACTCGCCGCTGCTGATTTCGCCGCATGACCATCGGCGGCTCTATTACGGGGCCGAGCGGCTGTTCCGTTCCGACGACCGCGGCGAGAGCTGGGTGGCCGTCAGCGGCGACCTGTCACGCCAGCTCGACCGCAATGAACTGGAGGTCATGGGGCGAATCTGGAGCGTGGACGCGATCGCCAAGAACAACTCGACCTCGATGTACGGCAGCATCATCGCACTCGACGAGAGCCCCCTGGTGGAGGGGCTGCTGTACGTTGGTACGGATGACGGCCTGATCCATGTCAGCGACGACGGCGGCGAGAACTGGACGCGTCATGACAGTTTCCGGAGCGTGCCGGACATGTCGCTGGTCGAGGACATCATCGCCTCGCACCACGACGCGGACGTCGCCTACGCCGTATTCGACAACCACAAGCGCGGTGACCACCGGCCGTACGTGCTGGTCACACGGGATCGCGGGGCAAACTGGACCCTGGTCAACGCCGGGTTGCCCGAGCGCGGTGCCGCGCACACCATCATCGAGGACCATGTCGATCCCGAGCTGTTGTTCGTAGGCACCGAATTCGGCCTGTTTTTCAGTACGGACGGGGCCGCAAGCTGGCAGGAACTGACCGATCTGCCGACCATCGCCGTGCGTGATCTGGAGATACAGCGCCGCGAGGGCGACCTCGTGGTCGGTACGTTCGGGCGGGGCGTTTACATCCTCGATGATTACGCGCCGTTGCGGACCGACCTGGAAACACTCGCTGACCCGACACTGTTCCAGCCGCGCGACGCCTGGTTGTACAACCCGGACGACCGCCGCGGCTGGGGCGGGAAGGGCGATTTCGGCACCGGCCGGTACACGGCGGACAACCCGCCCTACGGTGCCGTGTTCGCCTATTACCTGCCCGAAGACCTGCAGTCCCTGAAGGAGCAGCGGCGGGACGACGAAAAGGAGCGGGCCGGGGAGGGGGAGGACAATCCCTATCCCAGCTGGGACCAACTGCGGCGGGAGGATCGCGAGGAAGAGCCGTCCATCACCCTCATGGTCCGCAACGCCGACGGGAAAATCGTTCGCCGCCTCGAGGGGCCGGCCGGCAAGGGTTTTCATCGCGTTGCCTGGGACATGCGTTATCCGGCGCCCGACCCGGTGAACCTGACGCCGCCGACCGACCTGCCGCCCTGGCAATCGGAGCCGATCGGGCCGATGGTGTTGCCGGGTAGCTACAGCGTCAGCCTGGCGCGGCGCGTGGAGGGCCGTCTGGAAGAACTTGGCGGCCCGCAGAACTTTGCGCTCAAGCCATTATTCACCGGTGGTCTGGTAGCCGGGGACCGGGCGGACGTGTTGGATTTCCAGGCGCAGACGGCGGAGCTTTATCGCGCAGTACGGGGTGCCGACAAGGCCGCCGACGAAATCGAGGCGCGCATCGAGCACCTGCTGCAGGCCATCGAGGACACACCCTCGGCAGGCGAGCCGCAGGCCGGCGCGGTACGGGCCCTGCGGGCACGGATGCAGGATTTCCGCGTGGCGCTGAATGGGGACAACACGGTGACGAGCCGCGCGGAACCTGCGCCTATGGCACTCATCAGCCGCGTCGGGATCATCGCCGGCGGCAGTTGGGGCAGCCAATCGGCGGTCACCGGCAACCATCGGGATTCGTTCAGCGTGGCATCCGAACAGTTGCCGCCGCTACTGGCCGAACTTCGTGACATCTCGGCCGATCTCGCCGAACTGGAGGCGGAACTGGAGGCCGAGGGCGCGCCGTGGACGCCCTCGCGGATTCCCGACTGGCCAACCGGCGGCAATCGGTAAGTGGCCCTGCGA
>CALKKN010000335.1 GCA_937995275.1 uncultured Lysobacterales bacterium
ACGCCAGTGCAAATTCGATGTGGCCACCCTGCTTTGCGATGCAGAGAAGCCCGGCAGGTGCCTCAGCGCCGAGCAGCTGGCAGCTGTAAAGGTCATCTATGAAGGCCCCAAGGACTCGCAAGGCAATGCTCTCTATTATGGTTTTCCTTTCGGTGGTGGTACGGCACTTGGCGGCTGGGCACGCTGGTTGACGGGCGGTTTGAAGTATCAGGCCGACCTGGATGAGTTTCAGGGCGGAGTAGATGCCGGCGAATTCCAGGCCCCCGTTGCGCCCAGCGCGTTCTATGGCTTCGGCAACGGGATCATGAAGTATTTCATCTATAACGATCCCGAGTGGAGTTACGTCGGTTACGACTACGACAATCTGGCAAAGGATGCGGCCCGCGTCGCCGAGACTCTCAATGCCACCGATCCGGACCTGTCGGCGTTTCGCGAGCGCGGCGGCAAGCTGATCATCTACTCCGGCTGGTCCGATGCGGCCGCTCCGGGAAGCGCGTTCGTCGCCTACCACGAAGACGTCCTTGGGTTCGATGAAACCGCCACGGAGGATGTGCGGCTGTTCATGATGCCGGGCGTCGAGCATTGTTTTGGTGGCCCGGGACCCTCATGGGTCAATTTCCTGGATGAGATCGACCGCTGGGCGACAACGGGCGATGCGCCGAACCAGGTTATAGCCTACTGGCTCGACGAGAACATGCAGCCGACCGGATCGCGGCCGGTTTGTGCATATCCTGCGGTCGCGCAGTACGACGGGGAAGGCGACACGCGGGATGCGTCGAACTTTAGCTGCCCGGGAGGCGACTAACGATTAAACGTCGCTGCAAAAACTTTGCATAAAGCAGGCGACGACTACCTCCATAGAGCGGAGGCAGAATCAGTCTATCCCTCCGCGCTAATGATTCGCGCCATCAACTGCCCCAGCAACCCGGCTGGGGCATTCTATGGCATGTCCGCTTTTGGCCCGGGAGCGGTCCTCAGCGCCTGCCGAATCCACCTCTGATTCACTTCCGCTTACCGTCAGAAAACGGTCGTTAGTGTCTCGGACTGGCTGAAGGCAGCGAACGACCCTCAACGGAACTCGGCGCGTGGAATCAGGTTCTGTGCGCGGTCGACCATCCGCGGGTTGTTGTGCCAGGACACAGAACGAAAAAGGCGCCCCGCGAACAGATGGCTCGCGAGGCGCCTACAGCATTTGAATAACGTTTGTCGCGGGGTGTTCCCCACTCGCGCTGGACTCTATTTGACGGTGATCTCGCGAAGCAAATAGTTGCCCTGGATTCTTCGGATCTTGTTGTACAGTTCCAGGACGGTTTCGTTGCCTTTGTCGAGGTTGGCTTGACCGTATGCCTCGAGAAATTTCTCGTAGCGTTCGCGGTTAGGCGCGATATCATCGGTTCCTTCCATTTCAATCACCAGAACTAGATCAAAATCGTCGGCAGAACCGAACTGGTTCGAATATATAGCGTAGTCTTTGATCTGCCCGAGTTCCTTGGCGACCTCATTGGCGGCAATCCAGGTGGATTTCAGCCCCTCAAGGTAAATTCCCATCGTACCCGGATCCAGATCGACATGCGTCACGATCCACACGCTGTCTGACGCTTCGTAATCTTTCCAGGGCTGCAATTGCGCCGAGGCCGAACTGGCAAACATGGCCAATGCCATTGTTAGAGCGAACATTGCCGCAGCACACTTCATGCGTGATACTCTCATCATAGTCTCCTCTGGTTATTCCCCCCGGCAGTATGCCGTGGGTAATCGAAATTCTAGACTCTGAATAGAGTCTAGAACGAATACTACCCGAAAAGTCTGCACTTGGCCGAACCCGGAGATAAACTCCCCTGAGAATCATATCCAGGGGAGTTCCCTTATGCGCTCGACAGCGGAAGATTCCTCGAACAGCCTGCTGATAGCCGGTAACGACCCATGATAGTCTTTCCGTCCTGATTTCCGTGATACTGGACACAGCTGGCAGGTAGCTGTCAGTGAGAGCGGGGCATGCACTCCTTTACGGACGGCCAATATGCGGCTTACATCGGCATTGACTGGGCGGATGCCAAACACGATATCTGTCTGCATCCCGCGGACAGTGCGCCACGAGAGTTTACCTGTATCCCGCACCAGGTTGACGAGATCGAGCAATGGGCACTGTCACTACGCCAGCGTTTTGGTGGACCGGCCAGGGTTGGTTGTACCTGGCCCTGGTTCAACGTCAGGTGGAGGGCGAACTGGTTCACCACTCCGACAGTGAGAATGTAATAGCCGGTTCCGTCTGGCGGTGTGACCGATACGATGTTGGACATTACCGGGCAAGTGGGGCCGGTCGTCCCCGGGTGGCCTGACTCACACTCTGATCGACCAAAGTGTCATTCCCTGGACCTGTCGGCCACTCGAGGGCAACTGGCTGAGGTTCCGACCTATCGAAAACTGTATCAACCTATTCTTTGACAATGACCTGGCTTATTCCTTCGGGTCCGCCAACCGGAAAATCGGGGATCAGCTCCCAGGGTATGGGCATCGGTGTAAACGTCGTGATGGTCTCGGTGCCCCTGAAGTGCAGGCCTTCGATATCCCCACCATGACCTTTGCCAACCTGCTTCAACCTGCCGACCCACGTGCACAGCGAATCCGCACAGGTGACCGATCGCCGGCCACCCCATGTGCCGCTCCAATACACTTCCGGATTGATCAAATCCTCCGGATCGCAGCGTTCAGACGGAACGATCATGAACGTTCCCCAGACCGGCCCCGTATAGTCCGAATCGAGGTTTCCATTGACTACAAACAAGCCGACGCCCGACAGACGCAACTCCGGAGCACCTCCTGTGGTTTCGGCATATACGCAGCTGTAACCCACTGCGTTGCGAATGTGTATCCTGCCGCTTCCCGGGCAAACCGGCGTCACCGGATCAATCCATTGGAATTCTCCGCCGGGGCATTCGAGCGTCCCCGAATATCCAAACGCGTCGGCGGGCCAGTCCTCATAAACCAGGACTTCGGTGCGCGTAACGCCCTGGCTGTCTTCCGCCTGAGCGAACTGCAGCAGGCCAAACAGGCCCACCGCGATGACCAACAAAATCTTCCCGTTCATTACAACTCCTCCTTTGCGCAAGCGCATCTCACGAGAAATGTGCAATGACTCTCCAGCAGACTGTTGGATGACGAAAACGAGGCAAGGCCAGTCTTGGAAGTGAGTGGTGGTCGCCAAACGTCGTGAATCGGACGCCCTCGACCACCGTGTTGTGACTGCCCCAATACAATCCTTTGGTGCTTATCTGACCGGACTGTTCCTTGGCCCGGATGACGAAATCGCGTCCTTGGGGCAATTCGTCCGCCGTGATACGCAGGTCCTTTTCCGCAGTGATATCCAAACCATCCCAGTCCAGCGAAAACGCACCGACAATTACGTATGCGAGGTCGCCCATGGCAACGCCTTGAGCGTCATAAGCCCTGAACGCTGCCTCAAACTCAGGCCATCGGTCACGGAAGGACTGGGCCAGGCTCTCGGCAAACGGCGCGAGCACTGTCATCAGCAATTGGTGATCCTCGACCGTAAGATAATTGAAGCTGATCGCATACCGGCCATACCATTCCTTGAGCAGGCCCAATTCGACCAGTAGATTCAGATTTGCCTTCGAATCGCGCAGCGATCGCTCAATAAAATCGACGCTTCTGGGTTCGTCTGCGATGGCCTGCAGGAGCTTCGATACCTCAGGTATTTTCGCTACGGTTACGGGGTCGTCCAGGCCACTCAGGGCATTGTTGCCGGTAACGCCGATCTGGAGCTTGATGTCATCCGCGCAAACTTTCGGCCCGACGAGGATCAAACAGGCCGCCGCAGCGAATACGAAAATGCGCTTGCTCTTTATGCTCCTATCGATGTCTTCCCTCGGTGAGGAACCTTAGCCAGATATGACTGATTATCGGCGCAAAGGGTTTAACGGAGTGTTGAGAGTCGCTTCCGATCCAAAGCAGCGACTGGATTCTGTCTTGCTCGTCGAGTGTTCCGGACTGATACTGGGCACCTCTTCGAGGTCAGCTGAAACTTCAACAGATGAATAGCCAACCACCGAAATACCTGCAAGGCAATGTTGATGCCTGGCAGGAAAAGGCTGCCGGTTACGTTGCTCATGCCGAAGCGGCCTGGGCGAGCGAGCATCCCTTCTGGGGTATCTGGAGGATTCCCGAAAGTAGCGCCGGCTTGCTGCCCCCAGACATGTCAGGGATGGCTGCAATCGAATTGGGTTGCGGGACAGCATATGTATCGGCCTGGATGTGCCGGCGCGGTGCCAATGTCGTTGCAATTGACCCAACGCCAGGTCAGTTGGCAACCGCAAGGCGAATGCAGAAAGCGCACCGGTTGGATTTTGGTATCGAACGCGGCTTTGCCGAGTCGCTTCCCTACCCTGACGGCAGCTTCGATTTCGCGATATCGGAATACGGCGCAGCCTTGTGGGCTGATCCTTTTCGGTGGGTGCCGGAAGCGGCACGCATCCTGAAGTGCGGTGGTCAGTTGGTCTTTTTGACCAACTCGCCACTGGCCGTTATGTGCGAGCAGGATTTTGAATCGGACGGGCCGATGGGACCGGAACTTCTACGCCCCTACTTTGGCATGTACAAGATGAACTGGCCAGATTGCCCGGGCGAAACGGAATTCCACCTTACGCATGGGGATTGGATAGCGTTGCTTCGCGCCAACGGCTTTTCCATTGAGCGCTTGGTTGAGATAGAGCCCCCCCCCGAGGCGACAACCGACTTTGCTTGGGCAGATCCTGAGTGGGCCACGCAATGGCCAACCGAGGAAGTCTGGATTGTGAAGAAAAGGCAACAACGATAGGGGGCATTTCCCGGTGGGATCAACCACAGGGTTCCGCTACTGGCCCTTTGTGTTGAAAAACTCCCTTAGGTCGAATCAGGAACTCAGCTGAGGTGCCCTGTGAGGCGGAATGCGGACAGGAATTGAAGGCGAATTCGCGCAGATTCGTTGTCCGGAATCAGCGGTCGAGCAGTTCGACCCAGTGGCCGACCGGCCGGTCCGAAACGCCCGACAGCTGTATCTGGCAGCCGACGTTGGCCGTTGCGATGAGGTCGGGACCGGAGATGCTGAGCGCCTCGAGCTTGCGCGCCGCCAGCCGGCGGCTGAGCTCCGGCTGCAGTATTGAATAAGTGCCGGCGGATCCGCAGCACAGGTGGGGCTCCGATGTCTCCGCCAGGTCGAACCCGGTCCGCTGCAGAATGTCCTGGACCAGGCCGGGTTGGCGAAGGCCGTGGTAGAGCGTGCACGGCACGTGCACGGCGATCCGTTCCGTGGACGACGCGGCCAGCAGTTCCAGGTCTTCGGCCGCCACGACCTCGGCCAGATCCAGGGCCAGTTCGGAGATCTTCGCAGCCTTGCCCGCGTAACCCGGATCGCTTGCCAGCAGCGGGCCGTATTCCTTCAGCATCAAGCCGCAGCCGGAGGCTGTGCTGACCACGGCTTCGGCCCCCAGCTCGATGGCCGGCCACCAGGCGTCGATGTTGCGCCGCATGTGGTCCAGGGCCTCGTCGTGGGCCGACAAATGCTGGCTGATGGCGCCGCAGCAGCCGGCGCCGGGAACGGACTCCAGATGGATGCCGAGCCGGTCCAGCACCCGGATCGCCGCGGCGTTGGTCGCCGGCGTGGCCGCGGCCTGGGCGCAGGCGTCCAGCAGCAGCATGCGGCGCTCGTGACGCGGCGCCGGCAACCGGCCCGGGCGGCGGCGTTCCGGCAGCTTGGCCTTCAGCGCTGCGGGCAGGACCGGGCGGAACGCGTACCCGACCCCGGTCAACATGCCGAACAGGCGGCGGTTCGGGATTACCTTGCGCAGCAGCCAGCGCTGCAGGCGGGTCAGCCGCCGGCGCGGCACGCGCTGTTCGAGCAGGCCGCGGCCGATGTCGGCCAGCCGGCCATAGCGTACCCCGGAAGGGCAGGTAGTCTCGCAGCTGCGACAGGTCAGGCAGCGGTCCAGGTGCCGCTGGGTGCGCTCGCTGACCGGCCCGCCTTCCAGGACCTGCATCAGCAGGTGGATGCGGCCGCGGGGGCCGTCCCGCTCGTCCCCGAGCTCCAGGTAAGTCGGGCAGGTCGCAGTGCAAAAGCCGCAATGCACGCAGGCACGGATGAGGTCCTGCGCCTCCCGGGCGGCGGGCAGTTCGCGGTAACGTTGGTGCAATTCGACGTGCATGCCCGGTACCGCCCTACATCCAACCGTACATGCGGCCCGGGTTGAGGATGCCATCCGGGTCGAACGCCCGCTTCAGGCGCCGGTGAAGTTCCTGCTCGGGCGGGCTGAGCACCGGTTTGACCTCGCCGTCGCGGTCGCCGCCGCGGAACAGGCTCAGGTGGCCGCCGCCGGCGCGCGTCAGGGCCTGCAGCGCTTCCCGGTCGTGTTCGCTGCGCAGCCAGCGCTGGGCGCCGCACCAGTCGATCAGCAGCGGTTCCGGGTAGCCCTCGATCGGTGCCGAGCTGCGGACGCTGAGCCGCCACAGCGGAGCATCGCCATCGAAAAACGGCAGCGCGTGGTCGCGTAACGCCTGCCAGAATGCCCCGGCCCCGGGCAACGATTCGCCGCCCCATGCACGGACCAGGGATAGAACGGCGTGGGTGTCGCCGGAGGCACGAAGGTACAGCCGCCCGTCCAGCCAGGCCGCAGCGTCCAGGGGCCCGGGCTGCGCGGCGAAGCGGTTCATCGTTTCGATCGCTGCCGGCGCTTCCAGCTCCAGCACCCGGGTCTCGCTGGCCTCGGGACGCGGCAGCACTTTCAGGCTGACCTCGGTAATCACGCCCAGCACCCCGAGGCTGCCGGCCACAAAGCGCGAGACGTCGTAGCCCGCTACGTTTTTCATCACCTGGCCGCCGAAGCGTAGCGTTTCCCCGCGGCCGTCGACCAGTCGGGTACCCAGCACCATGTCACGCACCGACCCGCCCCAGGGCCGGGCGGGACCCGACAGGTTGCAGGCCACCGTCCCGCCGATGGTGGCGGCCGGCGAAAACCGCGGCGGCTCGAACGACAGGTGCTGACCCCGGTCCTCCAGAACCGCATCGATGTCGGCCAGCGGGGTGCTGCTGCGCGCGGTCAGCACCAGTTCGTCCGGCTGGTAGTCGACAACCCCCCGGTGGGCCGAGAGATCGAAATCCCCGGCGTCGCAACGGCGGCCGATGCAGTTGCGCTTGCTGCCGCCGGCAGTGAGAAACAGGGGCGTCCGGTCGGCGCGCGCCGCTTTCACGCGCTCGGCGATGGCGCGGCTCAGGTCAGCCATCACTGGGACCTCGCTCCAGGCTGCGGTATTCTTGGCAATGCTTCAGCAACGGGATGCCCTTGCCCGGGTTGAGCGCCAGCCCGGGATCGAAAGCCTCCTTGATGCGTTCGAACTGGCGCAGTTCGGCCGCCGAGAACTGCGCCGGCATCTGTGCCAGTTTCTCCAGGCCGACCCCGTGTTCCCCGGTGATGCAGCCGCCCACGGCGACGCTCAGCTCCAGGATCTGCGCGCCGAGATGCTCAGCCGCGGCGACCTGGTCCGGGTGGCTGGAATCATATAGGATCAACGGATGCAGGTTGCCGTCCCCGGCGTGGAAGACGTTGGCCACCTGCAGCCCGGCCTCGTCGGCCAGCCGGGCGATCTCGCGCAGCACCTCGGAGACCCGGTGGCGCGGGATGGTGCCGTCCATGCAGTAGTAATCGGGAGCCAGGCGGCCGACCGCCGGAAAGGCCGACTTGCGCCCCTGCCACAGCAGCAGACGGTGCGCCTCGTCGCGGGAGACCGCAATGCTGTCAGCGCCCATCGCGCGCATCAGCTGCTCCACCCGTTCAGCCGTTGCGTCGACTTCGTCTGCCGTGCCGTCGACTTCACACAGCAGCATCGCCTCCGCGTCGACCGGGTAGCCGGCGTGCACGTAATCCTCGGCCGCCCGGATGGCCAGCCGGTCCATCATTTCCAGCCCGGCGGGGATGATGCCGGCCGCGATGATGCGGCTGACGCAATCGCCGGCCTGGTCAACGGTGGGGAAACCCGCCACCAGTACGCGGACGGTTTCGGGCACGGGCAGCAGCTTCACCGTGACCTCCATGACCACGCCCAGCAGGCCCTCGGAGCCCGTCAGCAGGGCCATCAGGTCCAGGCCGGGGCAGTCCAGCGCCGCGCCGCCGATGGACATCGACTCGCCGGACACGGTCAGCAGTTCGACGCCCAGCACGTTGTGAGTGGTCAGGCCGTATTTCAGGCAGTGCACGCCGCCCGAATTCTCCGCCACGTTGCCGCCGATGGTGCAGGCGATCTGGGAGGACGGGTCCGGGGCATAGTACAGGCCGTATTCGGCGGCGGCCTCGGAGATAGCGAGGTTCGTGACGCCCGGCTGTACCCGCGCGATACGGGCCAACGGGTCGATCTCCAGTATGCGGGTGAACTTCGCCAGGCCCAGCAGCACGCCGTCGCGCAGCGGCGTCGCGCCGGCGCAAAGCCCGGTGCCGGCGCCCCGCGGAACCACGGGCACCCGGAGTTCGTCGCAGATCTGCAGGATTCGCCGGACCTGGTCGATCGTATCGGGCAGCGCAACGAGCAGCGGCAGCTCGCGGTGCAGGGGCAGCCCGTCGCATTCGAACGGCCGCTGGGATTCGGGGTCGGCGATCAGCGACTCCGCGTCGAGGAACTCACGGAACCGCCGGTCCAGCTCGTCTCGCAGGGGCATACTCCAATGCTAATTGGGGTCAGCTTAAAGTGCCAGAGCGAATGAGCCCCCTTACTCTTCCGTTCGACGCTTCTGTTTGCCTGCCGCCAGCGTTTCCGCGGTCTGCAGTGCCTCAGAGGACCCGGATTCGACATCGACCGGTACGCCTTGCCCTTCGATTCGGCCGTGGGCGATCGAGTAGTAGTCTGCGACGGGCAGGCTGACAATGAACCCGTCGACGACGTCGAACATGCTCTGCGACAGCATTTCGCCAGCCGTGCGCTCGCCGACGATCGTCGTCAGGCCCGAGGCGCGGAACGCATCCACGGCGAGTTCGGTCGCGGAAGCGGACCGGCTGTCGACGAGAACGTAGACGTTGCCGTCGTAGTTCGGCTCGGCAGGGTGGAACCTGACTCGCGTGATGCCCTGTTCCTGCACGCTGTTCCAGAACGAGATGATCGACCAGCCGGACCACTGGGGCGCGGCCAGCGCTTCCTCCCGGCTCGGCGCGGCGTCATGGGTCCGTGTCCAGATTTGCGACAGGAAAAAACCGGCATCGAGGGGCTCGTCGATCACATGCTCGACGAGCGGTTTGACCGCGAACGCGCCGCCGCCGTTCTCGCGCAGGTCGATGATCAGGTTTTTCGGCTGTTTTTCTGCGATCCGGTCATAGGCCGCTTCGATCTGTTCGAACGTGTCGGCGCCCATCATCGTCCGCACCTTGAGAATGGCGGTATCTTCCGCGAATTCGACGGTCGCCGCGTCGAAGCCGACGCGGTAGCTGTCGAACATGCGAAACATCTGCTCGGCAGTCTGATGCGAGCGTTTCAGCTGGAAGTGCGAGAACGGATCGTTTTTCCAGGCAAGATGGAAGCCGAACAGCAGGTCGAGGTCGTCGGTTGCGGTGGCGGCGATCTCGCCAAAGAGGGAACGAAACTCCAGGTACCCGGGTTGCTGCAAGTCGCCCGGCGCGAAAATTTTCGAAGCGACGACGGTATCGAAGGTTTCCAGCACGGCGGTGTAGTCGCGAATGGAGGCAGTGCTTTCCACTCGCGTACCCGAGATCGTGCCGGCAAACGCACCGCCCTCCACGGAACCGTTGAGCGAGCCGTTATCGAGGGTCAGGCTCAGGTCGCCCTCCTGCCAGGGTGCCAGAAAAGAGCCGGTGTACGCGCCGTCCTCATGGGCGGTGGCGGTGAAGATCATCAAGCCGTCACTGAGGTCATGGTCTCCGGGAAGCCGACTCAACAGGGCTGTCGACCCGCTCAGGCTTGTTCCACGGATGTTGCCCGCATCCTGCTCGATGCTGACGTGGGCACCCATTGGCCCCAGCCAATGGGTATCGAAGGTCACGCGCCACAGACCGGTGATGTCATCGGCCCAGGCGATGCCCGTACAGCACACCAGGAAGCCCACGGTGACAAGTAGTCCGGCGAATTTTTTCATATCACAGTTCCAAGTTTTCAGGAATGATGCGACGACGGTGACGATTGGATGCATGCTCCGCTGTCCCGTTGCGAAACCACGGCGGCAGCGGAGCCGAAGGCGACCCGCCGCCCCCGGTTGGGTGAGTCGAGCGCAGCGAGCGGCACCAGAGGGGGCGTGCGCTGATTGCATGCCGTCGAGCGCGGCCGATTTTCGCCGGAGGCGAAAGAAGGGAAGCGAGACTCCTTTTCCAATGATACCCTTCGAAGGACTCACTCCTTTGGGTCATTCCTGGTTCAGAGGAGAGGCTCTGGAACCCCTGCGACGGACAGGGGAGGTATCTGATGGGTCAGGTCGGTAAACACGGAAGCTTTTTTTTGGACAGCGCGGTCGAAAGGTCGGGTTCAGTCTACAACGCCACCGTACACGAAGCCTGGGGCATCGCCGGAAATGCCAACGGGGGTTACCTGATGGCCATTGCCGCACGCGCGATGGCAGGCGTCAGCCGCCCGCATCCCGTATCCCTTACGGCGCACTTCCTCGCGCCGGGGACTCCGGGTCCGGTCACGATCCGGCCGCAGGTGATCAAGGCGGGGCACCGGTTCACGACGGTGCGCGCTAGTCTTTCTTCTGAAGAACGGCAACTGGTGGAGCTGCTGGGCAGCTTCAGCGACCTGGCCGATGTGGAGGGCCCGGTCCATATCGATGCGGCTCCGCCCGATCTTCCGGCCCCGGAAGACTGCATTCGCGTTGTCCCCGACCCGTCGGGATTCCCTCCCCCGTTGATGTCCAAGGTCGATATGCGCCTGCACCCGGAAGATTCGGTGTTTGTCACGGGGCGGCCCAGCGGGCGCCCGTTGTATCGGGGCTGGTTCCGCCTGCCCGGGGAAACCATGGATCCATTCGGAATGTTGCTTGCCGTGGACGCATTCCCGCCAACGATTTTCAACGCGCACCTGCCGATTGCCTGGACGCCCACGCTGGAACTGACTGCCCATGTTCGCGGGCTGTCCGAGCCTGGCTGGCTTCGTTGCCGTTTCAGCACCCGCTTCATCTCCGGGGGAATGCTGGAGGAGGACGGGGACATCTGGGATGAGTCGGGACGCCTGGTGGCCCAGTCCCGCCAACTGGCCCTGCAGCCCCGGGTTTAAAAGGGGTCCGCAAAAAAACCGGGCGCCTCGCGGCGCCCGGGGCAGTTACTTGCGCTTTACGCGGCTTTGATGTCGATGTGCGTGACCTTCTTGCGCGCCTCCTCGGTCTTGGGCAGTTCGATGTACAGAACGCCCTTCCGGAACGAAGCGTCGATCTTGCTTTCGTCGACATCGGCGGGGATCGGCAAGCTGCGCCGGAAGGAGCCGAAGGACCGCTCCTTGCGGTACCAGTCCTTGCCTTTTTCTTCCTCCTCCCGTTTCTTCTCGCCGCGGATCGTCAGCAGCCCGTTGGCCAGCGTGATATCCACGTCGTCCTTGTCCATGCCAGGCAGTTCGACCTGGATGTGAAAGGCCTTCTCGTCCTCCGTTTCGTCGATATTCGGGGTGAGTTCGCCGTAAGCCCACGGTGTCGCCGTCATGGATGACCATGGCGCCGACATCATCGAGCGATGCCCGCTGCCTTTCCAGAAATCGTCGAAGAGACGGTCCATGTTTTTGTGCAGCGCATCCATCTCCCTGAGGAACGATTCGAACGGACGGTCCTCGTCATCCCAACGCCGAAGGTCGCCCCAGCGCCAGGGCACCATTTCCTTCAGTGTCATGTCTTCCTCCTGTCCACAGGGTTCCCGGAGTCGGAACCCAGAATCGGAACACAGAATCAATAGGTCAATTATGCGGATGGGCAGATCGCCCGGGAGATTCCGTTGCCTGGGGACAGGCACGCGCGACCGGGCGATTCTGTCCACCGCATTATTTAGACCACCAAAGTGCGCCGAGTTTCGCTGCCCGGGCACCGCTCGCTGACCTGGATCAGCGGCGCTGCGACTGGCTGGCCGCGACGCCTGCGGGTTGCATGCTCTGACCCCGCGGGGTGTGGAAACCCCGTGCAAATTCCCGGTT